>NZ_KI518078.1 GCF_000479045.1 Cetobacterium somerae ATCC BAA-474 | reverse complement strand
AATAATAGTACTTATAAAAATTATATTAAGAACTTTATTATTAAAAAAACTTTTTAGTATAGAGTTTTTTCCAATACTTTTGCAATTATAAACATTAAATATAACTAAAAATATAAAAAGGTTAAAAATATATGTAGGCGTCATTTCTTTATTGATATGAAAAACCCTTATAAAAAAAATCATAGACAAAACCATAAATGTAGAGTTTGTAAAGATATTAATCCATAAATCAGTGGTTACAATACTTTTGCTTTTATCTCTTGGTAATTCAGTCATGATATATTTTCTAGTTTTTTCAAAACTTAGTGAGATTGCAAGAGGACCATCCATCATAATATTAATCCATAGAATTTGAATAGGCTTTAAAGGTGTACCCCAATCTAAAAGTTCAAACATTAGAATAAGAAATAAGGCAGCAACATTTACTATTTGTTGAAATTGAATAAATTTTTGAAAATTTTCATAAAGACCTCTTCCAGACTCGATAGCTTTAACTATAGTAGCAAAAGAATCATTAAGAAGAATTATATCAGCAGTCTCTTTAGAAACTTCAGTTCCTGTTACTCCCATAGCAATACCTACCTCTGCTCTTTTAAGCGAAGGGGCATCATTTATTCCATCACCAGTAACAGCTACAGACTTTCCCATTTCCATAAGAGTATTAACTATTCTAAGTTTAGTTAAAGGGTTACTTCTTCCAATAACAGAAATATGTTGTAACTTTCCCCTTAGTTCGTAGTCATTCATAGAATCTATATCTTTTGCATCAAGGATAAGTGAATCGGATTTGATTAAACCCAACTCATTAGCTATCGTAGTAGCAGTTAAGGTATTATCGCCTGTAAGAATTTTAACATCAATACCAGCTTTTTGACATGTGGTAATAGCATCAAAAACTTCTTTTCTAATAGGATCTGAAATTGAAGCGAAACCATCATAGATACAATCTTTCATAAGATTATTTTCAAAATCTCTCCACTTTTCTTCTCTTGATAAGGTTTTATGGGCAAAGGCAATAACTCTTCTTCCAATTCTTTGCTCTTCTTGAATTGCTTGGAGTTGATTTTGTTTTTCAAATTCAGAGATTTTACAAACTTCAAATATTTTTTCGGGAGCTCCCTTAATAAAAAATATGTAATTATTTAAAGCTGAGGTTGATATAATACTACCCATGCTTTTTTTTGTAGAGTTAAAAGGGTATTGAAAAAGAAGTTTTTCCTCTTTTATTATAAATTTTTCTTTTAAATTTGAGTAATAATTTAGAAGAGCTATTTCAGTAGGATTTCCTATAAATTTTTTAGTTGAATTTTTATCTTGGGAGAAAGCTGAACTATTATTAAAGAAAATATTTTTTACTAACATATCTTCATTTAAATTTTCAATTTTAATGACACTCATTTTATTTTCAGTCAATGTTCCTGTTTTATCAGAACAAATAACATCAATAGCCCCGATAGATTCACAAACAGCTAATTTTTTGACTAAGGCATTTTCCTTAGAAAGGCGAATTGCTCCTAGGGCTAAAGTTGCGGCAATCATAGTAGGGAGTCCTTCTGGAATAGTAGAAACAATAAGTACAATACAGATAGTTATAGCTTGTGCAATATTTTGTAAATTTAATTGGTTATCAATATAGTAGTTAAATATTTTAAGACAAAAGACAATAATAGCTATTCCAATTCCGGCAATAGCAATTTTTTTACCTAAATTTCCTAATTCTTTTTGCAATGGAGTTAGAATATTATATTCGATTTGTACAGATGTAGATATTTTTCCAATTTCAGTATTGTCTCCAATAGCAGTTACTAGAATTTTAGCATGACCTGAAACTACAAAGGTTCCAGAATAAACCATATTAAGTCTTTCACCAAGAGAATAATTATCTCCTTGTAGAGGTTCTTGAATTTTTCTAGAAGCTTGACTTTCTCCTGTTAATAGAGACTCGTCAATTTCTAAATCATTATTTTCAATTATTCTTCCATCAGCAGGAATTTTATCTCCTGTAGATATAAAAATAATATCTCCTGGAAAAATATCTTCGATAGGGATTTCATAAATTGTACCTTCTCTCATAACCTTAATATTTCTTTTATCTCCAATTTCTTTTAAAGCAAGAAAGGCGTCTTGGGATCTTTTCTCCATAAATACAGTTACTAAAGTTGCTAAAAGAACTGAAAAGGTTATTCCAATAGTTTGTCCCCAGTCTGGAGTTTGATGTTGCTCAATAGACATTATATTTATTATAATTGTCAAAAAAATAGCTATTATTAAAACTTTAACCATAGGTTCTGAAATAGCTACCAAAACCCTTGAAAGAAAAGTTTTTTCAGGAGCCTTGGTCAATAAATTTTTAGCTCCACGATTAATCCAATTTTTAACTTTATAAGATGTTAATCCAGTTTCGCTACTATCAAAAATTTTATAGATTTCTTTTAAATCTTTTTTGTAAAACTTATTATCATTTAAGCTATCCATAAATTTACCTTCCTTTCATAAATACTAATCTTTTTAGTTTTTACAAGTTTTTTTTTAATTTCTTTTTAATTTAAGAAGAAATTTGACAGTTGATATGTAGAATAAATATAATAATAAAAAACTCTTAGAGGTGATAAAGTGAAAAATATTAAGAAAATATATTTAGCTGGTGGATGTTTTTGGGGAGTAGAAGCTTATATGAAAAGAATTAATGGGGTGATTGATGCTAATTCAGGATATGCAAATGGAATAACAGAAAATCCAACATATGAAGACGTTATATATAACGGGACAGGACATGCTGAAACTGTTGAAGTAATATATAATTCTGAGAAAATAAGTTTAGAAACACTTTTAAAATACTATTTTAGAATTATAGATCCAACTAGTTTAAATAAGCAAGGAAATGATAAAGGAACTCAATACAGAACAGGAATTTATTATACAGATTTAGAAGATAAGGAGATTATCGAGAAAGAGATTACATTACTTCAAAAAAATTATCCTAAAAAAATTATGGTAGAAGTAACGCCTTTAATTAGATTTGATTTAGCAGAAGATTACCATCAAGATTATTTAAAGAAAAATCCGAATGGTTATTGTCATATAGATTTATCAAAAGCCGATAATATAATAATTGATGAAAATAAATATACTAAATTATCAGATAATGAATTAAAATCTAAATTAACAGAAAAACAATATAAAGTAACACAATTAGCAGATACAGAAAGAGCTTTTAATAATGAATATTGGGATTTTTTTGAGTCAGGAATTTATGTTGATGTTACAACGGGAGAACCACTTTTTTCATCTAAAGATAAATTTAATTCTCAATGTGGATGGCCAAGTTTTTCAAAACCAATTGCACCAGAGGTAGTGAATTATCATAGAGATAGTAGCTTCAATATGGAAAGAGTTGAGGTAGTGAGTAGAGTTGGAAAAGCTCATTTAGGACATGTATTTGACGACGGACCAAGAGAATTCGGAGGTTTAAGATATTGCATAAATAGTGCTGCTATCGAATTTATTCCATTGAAAAATATGGAAGAAAAAGGATATGGTTATTTAAAAAGTATTATAGAAAAAAAATAAAGTTATAATAAAATAAATGAAGTTATAATAAAATAAATCCATCATTTTTAAAATTAAAAAATTACTAAAATGATGGATTTTATTATATAAAAATATTTTTAAAAAATTTACTCAGCTCTTAAAGCATCAATTGGATTAAGCTGTGAAGCTTTTTTTGCAGGAGTTACTCCAAATATAACTCCAATGAAAGTTGAAACTCCTAAGGCTAAAGTTATTGAAAATACAGAAAATACGGGAGGTATATTAACAAAGTAACCAATAACTAAGGCTAAAGTAATACCAATTAAAACTCCAACAATTCCACCAATTCCAGTTAAAATAACAGATTCCATTAAAAATTGAATAAGTATATCTTTATTTGTTGCACCGATAGCTTTTCTAATTCCAATTTCTTTAGTTCTTTCAATAACACTTACAAGCATTATGTTCATAACTCCAATTCCACCAACAAATAGCGAAATGCCAGCAACAAAAGTAATAAAAAGGTTAAGAGTACTTAAAATATTATCAAAAGATGCAGCAGCATTACTCATAGTTTCAACTTGATAAAGGCCTTTAACTCCAGTTATGTCCTCTAAAATTATATTAGCATTTTTCATATCAGCAGCTAAATTTTCAGGATTTTTAGATTCAACAATAATAGAATTATATCCACCTTTTGAAAGATTATAAACTTTATCATAGGTATTTAAAGGAGTCCTCATAAATCTAGGAATTCTTCTTCCACCCATAACTGTAATAAGTTCTTCAAGAGGGTTTTTAAAAACTCCCACAATTTTATATGTAATGGGGCTATTTTTCCTTCCAACTGCAAAAGACATCTCTTTTCCAATAGCTTTATCAGCACTTCCAAAAAGATCCTTGGCTGTTAAATTATCAATAACTAGAATCTTTTCTCCCTTTTCATATTCAAAAGGTAAAAATTTTCTTCCAAAAATATATTCAGCTTTATCAATTTTTTCGTAGTCAGGTGTAGTAGCAATAAGTTGAATTATTTCCCTTCTTTTTCCAAGCTCTAAAAATACACGAGTACTTATATTAGCACTAACATTTTTAAAAATATTTGTTTCTTTTAGAGAATCTACAATTTCAGGTTCTAAAAGATATTTCCATCTAAATTCTTCATCGTCTTTATCAATAGATATGGTAAATTTTCCATATCCACCTTCCTTTAAATCACCAGTTATATTTTGCTGTCCACCTTTTCCTATAGCAGACATTGTTATAACAGATGAAATACCAATGATAATACCTAACATTGTTAAAAATGATCTAATCTTATTTCCTTTCAAATTTTGGATGGCACCTTTTAAACTTTCTAAGAAATTCATAAGTTTCTCACATCCTCTATTATCTCTCCATCTTTAAATCGAATAACTCTTTTGCAAGATTTTCCTACTTCAGGTTCATGAGTTACTATTATAATGGTTTTTCCTTGGTTATTTAATTCTTTGAAAAGTTCCATAATCTCTTTTTCAGAAGTGCTATCAAGATTTCCAGTGGGCTCATCAGCTAAAATTATAGCAGGTTCATTAACAAGGGCTCTAGCTATAGCAACTCTTTGTCTTTGTCCGCCAGAAAGTTCATTTGGTTTATGATTTAATCTATCACTAAGACCAACTTTTTCTAGAACTTCCTTAGCTTTATCAGCTCTTTCTTTATGATGAACTGCTGCATAAACTAAAGGAAGCTCAACATTTTCTAAAGCTGATAGTTTTGATAATAGATTAAAGGATTGAAAAACAAAACCTATTTTTTGATTTCTAATTTTTGAGAGTTCTTCATCCTTAAGTTTTGAAATATCAATTTTATCGAGAATATAGGTTCCATCAAAAGTATGGTCTAAACAACCTAAAATATTCATCATAGTTGATTTACCACTTCCACTACTTCCCATAATTGCAACGAACTCACCTTTTTCTATTGAAAAATTAATATTTTTTAAAGCATGAAGTTTCATTTCACCATTTATATAATATTTGTTTAAATTTTTAATTTCTATCATTGTACTTTCTTCCCCTTTTTTTGAGAAGAGTTATTAGAATTTTCAGATATAGTAATCTCAATGGTATCTCCAGATTTTAAATTATCATTGGGATTTGTTATGAAAATTTCACCTTGAGAAAGACCTTTTGTTATAATAACTTTATCTCCTTTGAGATCTTTAAATTCAATAATTCTTTTTTGAATATTTCCATTTTCATCACTAATATAAATAAAATAGTTAGTGCCATCAAAAAGTAAGGATGTAGATGGAATAATGATTCCTGGTTCTTCATCACCTAAATATATTCTTGCAGAAACTTTAAATCCAGGTACTATATGAGGAATTTCTTCGGTTGGTTTAACTTCAACTTGAAGAACATTTTCAGAGGTATTTTTAGAAACCTGTGATACTCTAGAAATTTTTGTTATTATTCCAGGATAAGATATCTTTTTTTCAAAAACTTCAGGTTTTATAGTTAGTTTTTGATTAAGTTTGATATCTTTAACTTCATATTCAGGAACTTCTAAAACAATTTTTATATCGGATAAATCTGTGAGTTCTAAAAGAGGATCATCAGTATTAACTGAATAATTTTCTTGAGCATATAAAGTGGTAATTGTACCACTAACAGGGCTTTCAATTTTTTCTGCTGTTTTTTCTAAATCTTCTTTATAATAATCTATATTAATCTCTGAAGTTCGAATCTCTTCACTTAGATCTTTAACTGAGTTCGCTGAACTTCCTCCAATTTTATGTAATTCTTTTTCAACAGCATAATTTCTTTTTAGTTTAGAAAGATTTAATTGTTCTTTTTCAAGATTTCTTTTTATATTATTTCTTTCTGTTTCGTCAAAAGTCATTAAAATTTGACCTTTTTCTACAAAATCACCCTCTTGAACGAAAACTTTTTTTACTTTTAATTTTTTATCTACGAAGATTTTTTTTGTATCGTTGGCTTCAACACTACCATCGACATCTATAAATCCACTTCCTTTATCTAATTTTGATTTTTCAGCAATATATGTTGTTTTTGATTGAGTATTTTTACTTTTTTGTCCACAAGCTCCTAAAATAAATAGTGTTGCTAGAATTGTTAGTATTGAAAATTTCTTTTTCATTAAATTTCGCTCCTTACTATAATCTGATAGATATATGAATTTAGAGAGTTTTTAGCCTTTTCTTTTGATACCTCAAGCTCTAGATAGTTATCAAAAGCTTCCATAACTTCTGTATAACTAACTTTTCCAAGAGTATTCTCTAATTTTTTTATTTCATATTTAGATTTTTCTAAATCTACTCTGTTTTCTAAAACTAGGTAATCTTTTTGTAAAGTATAATAATTATCTTGAATTTTATATCTTTCAGCAATCACTTCATTTGCTCTTTGATTATAAGTTACCTCTTTTTCCATAAGAGAACTTTCTTCATTAGAAAGGTCAATATCCTTATAGAAAATATCTTTTGAGAATTTTAAGAATACTCTATTTTCATCATTTAAAGTATTCCTTTCAACTCCTACTGATATCTCCGGAACTTTATTATCATACTTTAAATATTTAATATTTTCTTTTGTAATTTCTTTTTCAAGATTTAGTTTTTTCAAATCTTTTTCTCCAACTAAAGATATATATTTCTCTAAATTATTTTTATTTGGAGCAATATCCGCTAGTTTAGCTTCTTGAAGTTTTAAACCGTAATCATAATAAAATCTTTCAATAATTTTTTCTAAGATATGTTCAATTTTATCAATCTCTAGTTTAATACTATTATAACTTACTAAAAGACTATCTAAATCAATTTTAGGTATTGATCCCATCTGGTAAGATTTTTCTAGAACTTTTTTTTCTTTTTCCAAAGTTTGTAAAGCATTTTGTTTAAGTTTAAGTTCAAATTGATTATCTTTATAATCTTTGTATAAATTTATTAGAGATAATTTTTGACTTTCAATTCCTTGCTTTAAATCAATTTTAGTAATATCCCTTGTTACTTTTAATTTACTTAACTCATTATCATCTTTAGAAAAAACTAAATCTTTTAAGCTTCTTTTAGCTCCGTAGGTAACTTTATTTTCATCATTTTTAACTTTTTCACCTTGAACATAAAAATCCCCATAACTAACGCTGCTTTCAAAAGTATATCTATTTTCTTTATCTTTGTACTCAGTTCCGCCGTCAACTTTAACACCATTATATCTACCTGTTTTATAATAATCTTCTTTAAAGTTATTTTGATTATTTTTTATGTTATATATTTGATTTTCATAAGAGGTTTTATTGATTTCATTTAATAATTTGTCTAAACTAACCTCTTGAGAATAAATGAGTTTACTCAGAAGTAGAGTTATCAATATATATTTTTTCATTTTGATCTCCTTTTAATAAAATTTTAAAAATCACAACTTTTTCATTAACTTCATAATAAAAGTTATATTCTAAATTAAGATTTTTAAGAATTTCTGAAACAACAGAAAGCCCTAATCCAGTGCCACCATATTTTCTGACTTTTTTATCATTTTTCTTAGAAAAAGGTTTGAAATATTCCTCTAAATTATCATCTTTTAAAATTTCACTGCTATTTTTAATAATAATTTCATTTTTATTTAGTATTATTTCAATATTTTTTTCTGTATTAACATATGCAAGTGCATTAATAATAAGATTATTAA
The DNA here is from genome assembly GCF_000479045.1 of Cetobacterium somerae ATCC BAA-474. NCBI lineage: Bacteria > Fusobacteriati > Fusobacteriota > Fusobacteriia > Fusobacteriales > Fusobacteriaceae > Cetobacterium > Cetobacterium somerae. The sequence continues at coordinate 7,906 of NZ_KI518078.1, read as the reverse complement.
GACAACGATCTAAAAGTTTTTTATCACTATATACTTCAACTTTTTCTAAAGAAGTTTTTAAATTTATATTATTTAATTTAAAATCTATGGCGTATCTTTTTAAAATATTTTTAATAGTTTCTTTTAAATCTATATATTCTTTTTTTATTGGAATATATCCAGATTCCATTTTGCAATAAAAAAGTAACTCTTGAATTAAAGCATTCATATTAGAGGCTTCTAGATTAATGTTTTTACAAATATCTGGTATTTCTTCTAACTCAATAATACCATCTAAAATCGCTTCACTATATCCATCAATTATAGCTACAGGAGTTTTTAATTCGTGTGTAACATTAGAGATAAAATTTTTTCTAAAAGCTTCAGATTTTTTTTGTTTTTCTAATTCGTTTTTTAATTGAGCATTAAGCTCTAAAAGTTCAGATTCAATAGGTTTTCCCATTTTTATTGAAAACTTATAAGCAATATATAAATTTATTGGAATACTTAAAAGAATGATGTAAATAAAAAATTTTAAAGTTGATTTTATAACGTCAGTAATAGGAGCAATAGACGTAGTTACAATTAACATTTTATCGTCATTTAATTTTTTAGCTAAAACAATTCGTTTTATATTATCTCTTCCCATTTGAATATTTAAAACTTCTTTTCCATTTTTAACTTCATCCCATAATTCGTTTTCAACAATTTTCATAGGGTGTGGTTTTATATTTCTCTTATCATTAATATTTTTTTCTTTATAAATAGAAACTTCTTTTATAAAAATAGCATTGAGTTGTGCTTCTTCTTTAAAATCCTCATAGTTTTCACTTTTATATTCTTTTGCTAGAGAGATAATTTCTTTCTTTTTTAAACCAATTTGATAATCTTCTAAAAAGAGATAGTTAATAAGAACATATAAAGCTATAAATCCATAAGTTAAGCAATTTAAAAATAGAAAAATTTTATATGATATCCTTTTCATTTTCTACCTCCTGAAATTTATAGCCAACTCCTCTAACAGTTTTGATATATCCTTCACCAATTTTTTTTCTTAATATTTTTATTTGTGTATCAACAACTCTTTCATCAACTTCAAAGTCCAAAGGCCAAATATTATTTAAAATTTTTTCTCTAGTCAATACTAAGTCTTTATTTAAAATAAAGTACATTAAAAGAGCAAAACCCTTATTTCCTAAATTTAATTCTTCTCCATTTTTTAGAACTTTATAATTTTCTCTATCAATTTCTAAATCTCCAATTTTTTCTAGAGAGGATATTCTTTTTCTTTTTATCAATGAATTAATTCTAGCCACTAAAACTTTAGGTTTAAATGGTTTTCCGATATAATCTTCTACACCAAGTTCTAATCCTTTGATTTCATCATCTTCATCACCAAGAGCAGTGAGCATTATAATAGGAGTATCAGATATTTTTTTGATTTCCTTGCATACCTCCCATCCTTGAATTCCAGGCAACATAACATCAAGTAAAATAAGAGCAAAGTTATTTTCATAGAATTTTTTTATTCCAATTTCACCACTACTTGCTTCAATAACTTCATAGCCTTCTTTTTCAAGATATCTTTTTAAGATATCTCTTAAAAAATCTTCATCTTCTATAATTAAAATTTTTTCCATAAAATCTCCTATAACTAAATTAAAATATTAATATATTTTATCTCAATTTATAAATATAATCTATTTTATTTTTTTTATGTGTATTTTGTGTGTAATAAAAAATAGTCCACTAAAATAAGTGGACTATCGATATAATTTTAAGATGACCCTTTAGTTAAGCCTGAAATAAGATAATTTCTAAATATAAAAGAAAAAATCATTGGAGGAATTATGGTAAGAATTCCTGCTGTGGCTATTTGGCTATAAAGTATAAGATCTTTTGAAGAGAATTCTGCAATTAAAACTGTTAAAGGTTTAATCTCTCTAGAGGCTGCTAAAACTAATGGTAATTGATATTGACTCCATGATTTTAAAAATATAATTAACATACTAGTTATTATTATAGGGTATACATTAGGAATAAGAATATGTGTGATGACTTCAAACTTAGTGCATCCATCTATAAGGGCCATCTCTTCAATTTCTATAGGAAACTCTTTAAAATAATTCATAGTTATCCATGTAACTAATGGTAGAAAAGATGAGATATAAACTATCGCTAACCAAAAGAGATTATTTAAGAGGTTATATTCAGAAAAAATTGTATATAATGGTATAATCGTTGTAAATAATGGAATGATTAATGTAGAAAATAAAAGGCCCATAAATATAGAAATAACTTTATTTTTAAATCTTGCTAAAGCATATCCAGTTACAATAGCTAATGGAGTACCTAAAACCACAGTTATAAAGCTTGTTAAAAGAGAGCTTTTCATAGCTAAAAGAAAGCTATTGCCTTCTTTTGTAGAGATATCTAGAAGTTTTTTATAATTAAAAAAACTAACAGAAGTTGGAAAAAAACTATTTCTATTATTAAAAACATCTTTTTCATGACCAACACTAATAATAAAACACCAAAATATAGGACCTAATATTAAAAAAAGAAATATAATAACACCTATACAATAAATAATTGTTTCTTTTTTTATTTTCATATTATTTCCACCTCTTATTAATAAAAATTATATAAATAATACCTAAAACACCACATAATATTGTTATTGTATAAGAAATAGCACTTCCATATCCAATATTAAAAAAAGAAAAAGTTTGATTATAGTTATATACCATAAAAGGTTCTCCTAATTTACGAAAACCGACAAGAGATATTGCTTCATCAAAAACATTAATTCCTATTAATATTAAATTTGTTATAACTATAAGAAATGTAGGAAATAGTATTGGAAGCATTATGTTTTTTATTTTTTGAAAAGACGATGCTCCATCAATTTCAGCAGCTTCAAATATCTCTTCAGGTATGGCTTTAATATTAGCAAGAAGAAGAATACAACAAAATGGAATTGCTCTCCAAGCAACAATAATTCCAAATATAATAAGTGAACCATATCTAGAATTTAACCACAATATTGGGGTATCAACGAAATTAAAATAATAAAAAAATTTATTTATAAAACCAAATTCTGGATAAAATATAAATTTCCAAATAAGTCCATTGACAACAGGAGGAAGAGCCCAAGGTATTATGGCTATTGCAGTTAATAGGCTAGTAAATTTATTCTGTTTATCAAGTATTAAAGCGACAAGAAAACTAAAAATTATCCCTAAACTTAGTATAACTATAATAATAATTGAAGTATTAATAAAAGCAGAGTAAAATTCAGTACCTTTAAAAATATCTATATAGTTTTGAAGCCCTATAAACTTTCGATCATAGGGCTTTGTAAGCTTGTAGTATTCTAAACTATAAAACAAAGTCAGAATAATAGGGTATAAAACTGTAGAAATTATAATAAAAAAAGATGGTAAAATTAAATAATAAGGAAACATTTTATTTTGTTTAATTTTTATTACCATTATTTCTTTAAAAGATCCTTAATTTTAGAGTCAATTTCTTCTACAGCTACTTCAGGAGTAATATTTCCACTTGCCATTTTGTTAACAGCATTATAAATTGCATTGCTCATTTCAGCATAATAAGCTGGAACTCCATTTGGAAAAGGAGATTTAACTAATAGAGAAACTTCTTTCATTGCACCAGGATTTTTAATCTCTCCAGCATCGATAACTTCATTTAAAACAGAGGTTCTTGTAGGTATTGCACTAATCTCTTTAAAGAAAGCTCTCTGAGTTTTCTTTGATGTATACCATTCTACAAATTTTTTAGCAGCCTCTTTATTTTCAGAAAGAGATGATACTCCTACAGCTTCCGTAAGAGCCATAGTTTGAGTAGTTTTTCCATTTTCTCCAGGAGGAAGAATAACATCTATTTCTCCAATAACTTTAGATTGATTAGGGTCTGTAGCTCTTGCAATAAACGAAGTTGGTCCAACCATAAATGCAGCATCTTTAGAAAGTAATTCTCTATATGTATCAATAGCACTCATTGTTAAATTAGCAGGATTAATAAGTTCTTTTTTAACCATATTATTTATAAAATTTAATGTTTTAAGGGCATTTTCTTTATTGATAGTATTATCATCATTAAAAACTTTTCCATCTCTTAGATAAGTTAACCAAATAAAAGATGTAGTTGTTCCTTCATTAGCATTTAAAGGGAATGTATATGGATATTTAAGAATATTGTTTTCTTTTAGAGTTTCCATATTTTTAGTAACATCATCCCAAGTTTGAGGTTCTTCTAAATTAGCACTTTTATATAAATCTTTATTATAGTAAGCTATACGAAAGTCATTTGCATAAGGAACAGCGAGTGTTTTTCCATTAACAATAAATGTTGATAAACTAGGGATATCATTCATATCTTCCTGTGTAAGATTTAGAGGTTCTAACCAATTAGCACTATCAAACTCACCAACCCAAGACCAATCAACTTCAAAAACATCTGCTGCAGCTTTTTTTCCATTAGCAGCAATAGCTATTTTATTTCTAATATCATCCCATGAAACAGTTTCGATGTTTACCTTAATTCCAGATTCATTTTGAAATTCATCTAACATAGCTTGAGATGGAACACCCCAGTCAGGAATCATAAAGCTAATTTCAGTAGTTTTTTCTTTTTCTAAAGCTTTTTCAGAAGATTCTTTAGAACATCCTGTAAAAAATGAAATACCTGCTAAAGCAAGAAGTGTCGTAGTTAAAATTTTTCTTTTCATAGTTTAATCTCCTAATAATTATTGTATTTTCATTAAAATTAAAAATTAAAGCATTTCAACAAAAGCTTCTAATCTTGTTCTAATTTGTCCTTTATCAGATGTTGAATAATCTGTTTCAATTGATATAAAAGGTACCCCAAGGTTATTGACATGTCTTTTTATATTTCTGGTTTCAATAGCATAAGTATGACAAGATTGTAAAATTATCTCTACAACACCATCAACTTTATATTCTTTAATAAGATTTGAAAGCATATCTTCTCTTCCTTTGTTTGGACTCATTACAGAGCAAGGTATAGAAAGATATTTATCAGCAATAGCTTTTATAGGTTCCTCATTTTCATCAACTAACTTTTCAGTATTTTTTGTTCCACCACAGTTTTCATATACAACTACAACAGCACCAACTTCTTCTAATTGTTTTATAATTTTATCTGCAACTCCTCCAAGGGGACAACCAGTTATTAAAATTCTAGGAGCAGTTTTTGATATTTTACATTCATTATTTGCATGCAACTCTTTAAGACTTGCTGTAATTTCATTAAGTTTTGCAATTTGTTCTTCTTTATCAAAAATATATAGAACACCATTTAAAATTGTAAACATATCATATCCTGATATAGGAGGAGGAATAAGTTTACCTAATGAATAAAAATTTGAAAGACTAATTCTTTCTCTATTACATAAATTTATACTTTCACGTAGTTTTTCCTCTGTTACAGAAGTAGAGAATTTCGTTTCAAGTTTTTCTTTAAATTTTATAACTTCATGTTTCCACATATTTTTTGCATATTCAGAATCTTGTGAGTGAGGTAGTTGCATTACATAGGTATCTTTTATTTCTCCAAGTAATTCATACATTTTCTTTTTTCCATCACATGTAGTTTCACCTACAACTAAATCTGAAAAATACATATAGGGACACTTATCTGAGATAGCATATCCGTAACTTGATTTTATTAGTGGACAAAGATTTTTTGGTAAATGAATTTCAGCAGCTGGAATTGTATCATTACTTACACCACAAAGAGTAACTGGAGTTCCACCAGCAGCATAAATAATCTCTTTAGGTGTATATGTACAAAATGTCCCAACTATATGAGCTCCTTGATCTTTTAATTCTTTTACCTTTAGAAAGCCATTTCTTCTAGCTTCAGCAAATTCTTCAAAAACTTCGTTTAAATCTACTTTCATTTCATCTCCTTAAAATATTAATAATTGAATTTTACGTACTAAATAATTATATACCAAAAATGAGCATAGTGCTAACTAATTTTAAACATTATAAATTTATTTTATAAAATAATACATAAAAGTATGATAAAATATATTTGATAAAAAAAATTATATGAGTGTGGAGTTGAAAACAAAATGGATATAAGAATTGGAATTGATATAGGTTCTACAGCTACAAAAGTTGCGATATTTCATAATGATATACTGGAAAGATTTTTTTCTGTTCCTAGTGGATGGAGTAGCGTAGAAACTTCTGAGAAAATAAAAAAAGATTTAGAAAACGAAGGATATAATTTTGAAGAGTGTAAAGTTACAGCAACTGGATATGGAAGAATTTCAGTTCCATATGCTAATAAAACTGTTACTGAAATCACATGTCATAGTAAAGGTGTTCAATATATAACTAAAAAAACTAATTTTACAATTATAGATATAGGAGGACAAGATACCAAAGTTATAGAAGTTTCTGGTGGTAATGTAGAAAATTTTATTATGAATGATAAGTGCTCTGCTGGAACAGGGCGTTTTATTGAGGTTATGGCAAATATTTTAGGTGTAAAATTAGATAAGTTATATGAGTTAGCAACACTTGGAGAAAAAGTTGAGATATCTTCAATGTGTACAGTTTTTGCTGAAAGTGAAATAATTAGCTTAATGGGAAGGGGAGCTGCTAAAGAGGATATAGCTTGTGGTATTATAGATTCAGTAGTGAATAAAGTTGTTGGTCTTGCAAGTAGAAGTAAATTAACAGAAGAGTACTTTCTCTCTGGTGGATTATGTGCTAGTCCATACTTTATAGAGGAACTTTCTAAAAAGTTAGGGAAAAAAGTAAATACACATGATTTAGCTCGTTATGCAGGAGCTATCGGAGCAGCGTTGATGCAAAAAATATAAAACTATACTTTTTTACAAATATGCGATATAATGATATGAAGTAGTATTTTTTGTCAAAGTGTATATTTTAAAAATATAAAGTCTTTAAATGATTTATCATACAGCCTTGTACCTAGAACAAGGCTGTTTTATTTTTATTTAGTTATTTTATAAAATTTAAATCGGAGGTTTTATGAATTACGTAAAGAAGCAAGAGCTAAAAAGACAGTATAAAGTTGAAATTTTTAAAGGGATACAGGTTATAAATAATGAAAACTATGACTTTATAGATTCAAGACAATTTTTCCCTACACCGGAAGATGCGTTTAAGTATATTGAAAAGTTAAAGTTAAAATTAGAAAATGATTGGGTTATTAGATACTTTAAAAGAAGTGAAGAGGATTGGGAGTTATTAGAGATTATTAACTAATAGATATTTTTCTTGAAATTATATTTGATTAATGTTATTCTAAAAATAAAATTTCAAGAAGGATGTAATTATGATTAAGAAAAAATCTGATTTAAAAGTTAATGAAATTGACGGTTTAAAAGGTGGGATTGGCAAATTAAAAATGATTGAGATTTTAACTGCGTCTGAGCTAAAAGATGAGGGAAAGCTCTTTAGTAGGGTAATTTTAGAGAAAGGTTCATCAATAGGTTTTCATAAGCATGAGAATGACTTTGAAGTTTACTATATTTTAAATGGAAAGGGAGAGGTTCAAGAAGCTGAGGGAACTTATGAAGTTGGTGAAGGTGATGTAGTTTATACATCTCATGGAGAAGAACATTCTCTTACTAATATTGGAGAAAATGAACTAGAAATGATAGCAGTTGTAATCAATCATAGGGTTTAATATAAAAGATAGAATTTTAAAAATTCTATCTTTTTTTTATAAAAAAAATTAAATAACACTAATGTTAAGGTAGTATATAAAAAATATGAATTATTTAAAAAGGAAATACGTTCTTTATTTTGAATAAAAAAACAATTTTGGATTGATTATTTTAATTGCTTATAATTATTTTATAATCAAAATAAGGAGGAGTTTAATATGACAGCACCAT
>NZ_KI518077.1:17839-25525 GCF_000479045.1 Cetobacterium somerae ATCC BAA-474 | reverse complement strand
TTATAATTACCTTTTGTACTGATAGAAAAACCGATTATGTTGATTTTTTAATAAAAATAACTGAATTTTTTAATAATTCTAAAAATGAAAAATTTCTTTATTCTCTTAATCTTGATGATATTTATAAATTAATAAATAATTTATAATAATTTTTCTAAAATCTAAATTCATAAAAAAACCTGAGATTTTCTCAGGTTTTTAATTTTAACAGCTATCTAAAGATTGATGTATCTCCTGCTCCACCTAGGTCTTTATAGTAACTTTCCAAATCTTCTAACATTTTATTCTTTAGTTTTTTTATAAAGTCAGAATCTATCTTTTGCCATAAGTAAAAGCTAAATCCAATATTTTTAAGATCTTTTCCATAATAGATAAATCTCTTTCTTTCAAACTTCTCAAAAGGATTAACTATGATATTTCTTGTTATCTCTTTATCACTATTTAAATACTCAGCTGTATATGGACATGACTTTTTATCCACTGGTAATCCATCTTCCAAACGCTTTCTATAGTAACTTATGTAATCAGCTTTAACCTTTTCAAAATCAGCTTCTCCATCTTTTTCAAGATTTTTAATTAAAGCCAATATAAATATTATTTTATACGAAAGGCTATAACTTCCCTCCTCTATAAACTCCCAAAAATCATCTAAAATAGTAGTTTCATCTCTTTTTTTAAGATTTTTTAAAACTCTTATCTCTTCAACTCTTTCAGGTTTAAATTTATAATAACTAACCCTTCCTAATTTAGTTGAATAATCAGGAACTATTTCTCCTTTTTTTATCCAAGCAGTTATAGTATCTGTAGAAAGAAATAACTCTCTAGCAAGTTCTTCAGAACTTATATAATCTCCATAGATGCTTTCAAAAGTTTCTATATTAACCTCTTGTAAATCCATCTCTTTTTCCAAAAGATGTTCCAGGTAAATCATCTCTCCATTCCAAGATCTAACTCCTGTTAAAACATCTCCAAAAGGTGAGTACAGTGGATTTTTAAAAAGCGAGTTAGCTGTCCAAGGTATAGATGAAAAAGAGTAATTATCAACTACATCTATAAGATATAGCGCTTCCTTGTTCTCAGCTCTTCGTGTTCCTCTTCCAAGTTGTTGATAATAGATTACTTTTGACATTGTAGGTCTAGCCATAACTATCACAGAAGTCTTTGGAGCATCCCATCCTTCTGATATAAGTTGACATGAAGTAAGAAATCTAATCTCTCCATTTAAATACTTTTCAATATTTTTTTGTGAGTCACTATCTTTTCCAGAAACTGCAGCAGCACTTATACCTCTTTCATTAAGTAGTTTTGCCATCATCGATGCATGAGCTACATTAACACAAAATACTATTCCTTGTTTTGTAGAAAGTCCATCTACATCTTTACCAAAATATTTATCTATTGTATCAGCTATAAGTTCATTTCTAGAAGCAATAACAATCTTTTTTTCTAAATCTCCTGAGATATAATCTTTTCCATTAAATCTAACTTCAGATAGATCTATATTACTTTCTAATCTAAAGATTCTAATAGGACAACAAATCTCTTTCTCTATAGCTTCTTTTAAAGTTAGATTAACCTCTGTTGTAGAAAAAATTGATTCTAATTTTTTCTTATCAAGACGCTCTTGAGTAGCAGTCATTCCTAGTAAAAAATCTGCATTAAAATATTTTAATATTTTTGCCATACCTGGAGCAACACTGTGGTGAGCTTCATCTATAACTATATATTTAAAGTCTTCAGGATTAAATTCATTTTTTCTATTTATAATTCTAGAATATGTTGAAACATAAATCTGTTGCCCTATAGAATCCCCAACTGAATTTTTAGAAAAAGTTGTAATTAAATTTTTTATCCATTGATTTTTTAAAGCTAGAGTTGGAACTAGTATTAAGACTTTAGCTTCTGGTTTTTCCTGGAGAAATAGTTTTATATCCTCCTCTGCTATAGTTGATTTTCCAGTTCCAGTTGGAAGAACTATAACTGTTGATTTTATACCATCTTTTCTCATCTCTTGCAATTGATTAAGAGTTAAGTTTTGATGCTCATAAAGTTTATATTTTCTTTCTTGAACTAATAACCTTTGAGGAATAAACTCCTCTCTGTTTCCTAAGTAAATCTTCATCTCTTCAACCATTCTATCTTTAAACTCAATCTCGTTAGTTGAAAATCTAAAAACTTTATAGCTTTGATAAACCAACGCATTTTGTCTTTCAATCTGTTTTATATATTTAGATAAACCAGTTTTCTGTGGATGATGATAACTTTCACCATTTTCTTCTATTACAACCTTTTCATTTAACTTTTCTACAACATAATCAGCAAAAATATTTTCACCATTAAATCCAACTAGCTGCTCCTCTTTTGAAAGAAGATCATAGCTAGCCTCTCCATAAAGTTCAAAGAAAACAGTTTCAAAGTGATGCTCAAGATAAGATGCATCAACTCCAGTACGTCCAATATTTTTAGTTGGAACTAATGGAATCTCTAAAGTTTTATCTAAAATCTTGCATAGGTTTTCTCTATTAAAATTTTCATTACAAAATCTATATAAAAATTTATATTTTTTCATAAATTGATTCTGAAGGTTTGTATATTCTCGATATGAAAAAACACCACTGCTATCAATCTCAGTTATATTAAAATCTAAAATTACAATAGCATCTAATATTTCATTATGATAAACCTTAGAGCAGATATCATCTCTATGATCATAATAATTTATAGTCTTTATTTCTTGAAACCCTAATCTCTCCATTGATTCCCTCCTGTATTCTAGATAAAGTATACATCAGAAGACTAGAGTCTACAAGAACAAGTTAAGTCTACTTATGGAATTTTTAAAAAGAATAATGACTGATTAGTCATTTTTTTATTGCTTATTTTCAGGAAAAGGTGTAAACTAACTACCAAGACTGAAAATAAAGGAGTAAATTTAAAAAGTAAAATATGAGTGAAAAAAATATGACGTTAAAAGATGGAAATATAAAGAGTTTACTATTAAAATATTCTATTCCAGCAATAATAAGTATGTTAGTAAGTGCTTTATACAATGTAGTTGACAGAATTTATATTGGAAATATGCCAGAAGTTGGAACATTAGCTATAACAGGAGTAGGAGTTACATTACCATTAGCTAATATAGTTTTAGCTTTTTCAATGTTAATAGGGATAGGAGCTACAGCAAATATCTCTATAAAATTGGGAGAGGATAAAAAAAGAGATGCAGAAAAAATAGTTGGACATATTATTACATTGTCTATGATTTTAGGAATAGGAATAACAATACTTGGAACTCTTTTTATGGAACCGATATTAAAAAGCTTTGGAGCTAGTGATATAACATTTAAATATGCCAAAGATTATATCAGTATTATTTTATATGGAACTATATTTAATATAATGGGTTATGCTTTAAATAATATTATTAGAGCTGATGGAAGTCCAAAAATTTGTTCGGCTATAATGGTTTTTAGTTGCTTAGTAAATATTATTTTAGATCCAATATTTATATTTGCACTGAATTTAGGAGTAAAAGGTGCTGCTTATGCCACTATATTTTCTCAAATTGTGACACTAGTTTTATCATATGCTTATTTTAAAAGTAAAAGGTCAGATTTGAAAATAAAAAAAGAGTATTTTTCTTTGGATTTAAATATTATAAAACTTATTTTGTCCATTGGAATATCCCCATTTGTAATGCAATTAGCTACAAGTATGGTTCAAGTAATAAATAACAATGCTTTAAAAACTTATGGTGGAGACTTAGCAATTGGAGCTATGACAACAGTTAATGCAGTTGCTCTTCTTTGTTTTATGCCTGTATATGGAATATCTCAAGGAGCTCAACCAGTTATTGGATATAATTATGGAGCAAAACAGTTTGACAGAATGAAGGAAGCTCTTAAAATATCTATGGGAGTTGGAACTTTAATATTTTTTGTAATACTGTTTTTTATGGAAAGTTTTCCAATTACAATAGTTAAAATGTTTAATAATGACCCAACGATTATAAAAATGTCAGTAGAAGGAATGAGAATATACCTAATTGCAATGCCAGCAATAGGATTAGCAATGGCTGGAAGTAACTACTTTTTAGCTGTAGGTAAAGGAAAAATAGCTATGTTTTTAAGTTTATTAAGACAAGTTATTTTATTAATTCCGTTAATAACAATCTGCTCAAAACTTTTAGGATTACGAGGAATATGGTTAGCTCAACCAATAGCAGATACAATAAGTTCTGTTATAACAGTTATAATGCTAAAAAGAAATCTGCCAAAGAAAGTGGTAGTTTAGAATACATTATATTTTTTAAAGGATTTCAATATTTTTTTAGTATATTTCTACAACTATATTAATTAGGAGGTTTAGAAATGATACTTTTTTATAAAAAAAATTCAAAAGAATCTGAAGAGGTTATTGAGATTTTGAAAGACTTTGAAAATGTCAAATATGTAGATGTTGAAGAGAATAAATCACTTGCAGAAGAGTATTCAGTTAAAGTATTTCCAACTTTAATTGTTTCAACAGATGACGATATTAGTGAGGAAAATGTATTTGTTGGATTAAAAGAGATTGAAAGTTTTCTTGAGGTTGAAGAAGAAGATTTTTAATATTTAATTTCTTGTAAAATAAAAAAGGTTCTTTCAATTAATATTAGAAAGAATCTTTTTTTGTTATAAAATGATAGTTAATTTTTATTTTCAAAAAATAACTTTTTGGAAATAGGTTTAGAAAAGAGGTAGCCTTGTCCTACAGAGATACCATTTTTTTTTAAAAATTCTAATTCTTCCTGAGTTTCTATTCCTTCTGATACCATTTTTAAATTTAAACTTTTTATGACTTTAATTAAACTTTCGTACATAATTTTTCCTTTTTTACTTTTGCTAACACTTTCTAAAAGTGTTCTATCGAATTTTACCGTTTGAATATCTAAAATTGGCAAAATAGCTGCGGTTGAGTGTCCTGCTGTAAAGTCATCTAGTGATATATTTATCTTATTATCTCTAAGTTTTTTTATTTTTTCCATTAACTCTTTTAAATCAGAACTAAAAATGCTTTCAGTTAATTCAATTTCTATATTTTTTCCATTTAAACTATATTTTTTTAAAAGCTTTAAAACTCTTTCAACGACATCTTTTTTTTCTAAAGTTAACATTGAAAAATTAAAAGATATTACAAAATCATCTTTAACCTTACCTGTAGCAACCCATTCTTTAGAGATTTTAATAGCTTCTTCTGCGACTTTAAAATCAATTGTATCGATTATTTTTAATTCTTCGGCGATTGGGATAAATTCATTGGGATAAATTTCACCTAATATTTTATTTTTCCATCTTGCTAAAACTTCAGCACCAACAATTTGACTTGGATCATCTAAAGAAACTTTAGGCTGAATTAATACATAAATTTCTTCGACACTTTCTTTTAGTCTAGTTTTTAATATTTTTAAAATATTATTATATTCTGTATTTTTTAAAAAGCAGTAAAATTCATCTCCTGATATTCTAAATATATTATTCTCTCCAAACTCATCTCTGAACACTTTTTTTAAAATGCTTGCATATTCAACCAGAACTTTATCTCCAATGTGGTGACCATATGTATCATTAACTTCTTTGAAATTATCTAAGTCTATTAAAATTGCAACCCCTGTTTTTAAATTGTTTTTTAAACAAAATCTATTGTATTCACTTCTATTAAAAAATCCAGTTAAAGGATCAAATATTTCATCTCTTACAACTTCTTTATCAACAGTTTTAAAAAGTAAAACTGCACTCATAGCTGTAAATAATGATGAGGCAACAATTGCCAAATTTTCTTTCATTTTAAATTTCCCCCATGCTAATTTTATTCTAATGTTATTATATATTATAAAATCATTTTTTCAAAATAGATTTATACTCTGAAATATTATGTTATTTCTAGAATAATATTACAATCTTGTTTAAAGAAAACATATTAATATAGAAGTATTTTCAAGATGTTGTGTAAAATAAAAAAATTATCAAAAGAGTAACATATGATACATATTTTATTTTCATATTAAGGTAAAATTCATTTTAGATAGTTTTAATTTTATTTAATAAAAATTGAGGTGAAATAAAATGAATGTAATAAGAAATATGGAGTTCAATAAAGTTATAAATTTGGAAGATTTAGTTCCTTATGGAGAAAAAACGATAAATAGTATGATGATTGCTTTAAAAAATTCTTTGAATTCAGCTGTTTTTGCTTTTGATAAAGAAGAGATGTTAAGTGAACATAGTGCTCCAGCAGATGCTTTAGTTTATGTTTTAGACGGAGAGTTAGAAATTTCTATAAATAAAATAGTTCATAAAGTAAAAAAAGGCCAGATGATATTAATGCCTGCAAATATACCTCATGCTTTAAAAGCTTTAGAAAAGGCTAAAATGTTATTGATAATAGTAAAAAAACACGAAGAGATTGGTGGGTTTGTAAATTTAGAGTATTCAAAAGAACTTTTAATGAAAGATGTAGTGACTGGATTTAAAGGTGGAGTTGTCAGTAAAAGAGTTTTAAATTTAGAGAATCTAACGTCATTAATGTTTGCCATATCTGAAAATGAAGAGATTGAGCATAATAAAACTGAAGGTGAACTGCTAATTTTAAATTTACATGGAGAGCTAGATATAGCTATTAATAATCAGAAAGAGATTTTAAAAGAGGATCAAATTATAGTAATCCCTCCCAATGTTCTGTATGAAATAAAAGCTAAAACAGATAGTAAATTTCTGTTAATTGAAATTAATTAGATTTAAAATAAACATATAAAATTACCCCTTACTTATATTTAAGTAGGGGGTAATTTAAATTTACAATTATTTAGATAAATATTTATAAATACCTCTTATCCAGTTATCAAAATACATATGCTCAGAAGACATAACGTCATACATTTGAGGAGCAATAGTTTGGAAGTACTCTTTAAAAAGATCTAAATCTAAAGCCTCCATTCCTGTTTGTCTTTTAATTTTTAAAAACATTTTTCTAACGTCATTAGGAGAATATCCTGTATTCTTTTTTCCTAAATTGATAGGTTCGTTATTTTTTTTAAGTTTATTTTTTTGACAAAGTAAAAAAGCAGCGTGCTTCACAGCAAAAACTCTATCATTTAAAGCTAATTTAATTACAAGAATTTTTATAAAAAAATACTCCTCATCATTTAAATCGTAATCTTTAATTTTATCTAAAGCTTCTAATCTAGTTTTATAAGATAACTCATTTTTCAAATCTTTTATAATTGTTTCCATTTATTTTCTCCTAGGTATATTTTATCAATATAGAATTTTTAAGACTATAGAGTATTATATAACTTTTTTCAAAGAAGCACAATATATATTAAACATTTTTGATTAATTTAGAAAAAATAAAATTTTCAAACTTTTTTTTAGAAAAAAAACGTCTAAAAATTATAATAATAGTTAGAAGGTAGAAAAGAATTTAAAAGTTTTAAAGTAACAAAATAGCCATCACACAGTTTCAAAGATGTTTTAATTTTTAAAAAATGAAGAAAAATAGTATTTTAATTAATTTTAACAAATCGTGAAGTTGTTTTTCTAACTATTATATGAGGTAATAGATTTAAAGTCAGTAAACTGTTTTACTATTAAGAGATTTAAAAATTTTTTTAAGAAAATGATTGAAAGTTTTAAAGTTATTCAAAGG
>NZ_KI518077.1:0-17739 GCF_000479045.1 Cetobacterium somerae ATCC BAA-474 | reverse complement strand
AGGGATTTGTGATGGTTGCCCTCTACTTTTTTATTTGTAAATTATTTACTATTCATAAATCATTTTCAGGATTAGCTAAAAATAAACAAGCATTAACAGTAATAGGTGTTTTAGAAAGTGAGATAGCAAGAGTGTTAGTCATAGAGATTAATCCACCTTTTGAAGCACCGTAAGCTTCCCAGTTAGCTTCATTTTGATTCCACCGAGTAGATGCAATATTTATTATTCGCCCATAGTTTTGTTTTTTATTTGCTTTTATAAACTCCTTACAGCATATAAAACTTCCACGAAGATTGACATTTATAACATCATCAAATTCATTGATAGAGATATCTTCGATACTTTTGTTAAAATTTGAAATAGCTCCATTATTTATAAGTATGTGAGCCGTTCCATATTTTTCTATAACTTGAGAAAAGGCATATTTTATTTCATTTTCTAATCTCAAATCAACTTTTATAAAATCAATATCTTTTGAAAGTTCTTTTTGCTTTTTAATATCTAAAACAACTACTTTATATCCTTTTTTATTAAAGCCTTCGGAAAGCTGGTAACCAATGCCACCAGCTCCTCCAGTAATAATACAAATCTTTTTTAACTTATCGTTTTCCATAATTCACCTAACTTTTTTTAAAATCTTCCAATTGCATTTATAAACCATCCGTGAGCTTTGTAATCATCTACACCTAAGTTGTCACTAAATACTGAGAAGTTATAACCTCCTCCAAATTTTAGATTTCGATGGATATTTTTGTAAATTCCTACAATTGCTCCAGAAGCAACATCACTTTCTTTTTCATCTACTAACCAGTGATACTGCCCATATATATCCCAATCATTTAAAATTGTATAATTAGCTTTTAATCCAATTAAATATATATTGTTGTTTATAATTACAGAATTTTCAGAAGCTCTAATATATGTATCTTGTTCTTTTCTGTAAGCTGTTTTTAGTCCTAAATCCCATCTCTCTGTTAGAGAGTAAATTGATTCAAACTCTATAATATAAGCTTTAGATTTATCTGAATCTTTTGGATCTTCATTTAAAATAACAGTATATCTAGATAAAAAGTTTAGTCTATCATTTTCAACGGGTCTATATGCTAAACCAATACTACTTTCTATAAATTTATAATTTTCAATATCATCTGTAAAAGCAAAGTTAACTTTACCTGCAAATGTATATTCATCACTATAAACATAGTTAAAAGTATTTGTTGTTAAATATTGTCTAATTTTTTTATCCTCTTTTTCCTCTCGATATTCTATTTTATTTTTTAACATAAAATCAGCTTTTTCCACTCTTGAGTATAGAGAGATTGCTTTTCTTTTACTTTCTCCTTCATTATCAGGAAGTTCAATTTTTCCAAGTTGGAAAGAGGCTCCGAAAGTAACATCTTCATAAATTTCATAATCTGCACCATAAGATTGCATAACTCCATTTCTTCCAGATTCTTTTACAAATTGATTCTCTTGATAGATGTTGATTTTATCGTTTAAACGAGCTCTTTGTCCACCAGTAATTTTATTGATGTCCTCTTCTCCATCCATACTATATCCAAGATATACAGTATAATCATCTGTTAAGTTGTAATCTGCACCAACTTCAGTATAGTTTCCTCTAGTCCCAAAACTAGTTTTTCCATTTACTGTTAATTTTTCAGTTAAAGATTTCTCTCCACCAAAGGTTATGATATTGTTAGTTTCATAGTTATTACTCTTACTTACAGTGATTTGTCCCTCTGTATAAATTGTTGTATTCTCATCAATTTCATATTCTACTCTAGCTCCAATTAAATCTCCTGTTCCAATTTCATTTTGATCAAGCTCTTTAACATGATTAAAAGCTAATCCCGCAGATATCCTTTCTGTTATTAGATACTCTAATTGAATTCCTGCAGTTTCTTTTTTATCAATTAAAGAATTAAAATAGTCTTTTTTCTCCATACTTTCATATTTAAGTTTTGTTTTCATTCTATCAGAGTTTCTAAAGTTTATCTCACCGCCGTAAGTTTCAAGCTCTTTATCTCCTAAATCAGATGCAAAAGAATAACCTGATTCTTTTTTCTCATACCAAGCTCTTACATCATTTCCATAAGGGGAGAAAACTATAGGATTTAAATCAGCAAAATTTAAAACTCCACTAAAACTATAAGCATTTCCTGAGATATTTTCAATATCACTACCTATCTTTTTAAAGTTTAAACCGCCATCAAATGATAAGAATGAGTTGTCACTTTGGACTCCTTCACTTCTACTCACCTCACCTTTAAAATATGAATTTTCAGTGGCTTTTAAAATCACTTCTCCACCAGTTAAAGTATATCCTTTACCCTCTTTGTTTTCTTTTATATATGTTCCACTTACTCCTATATGATCATTGATAAAAGTTCTTCCACGAAGACCATAATCTTTTTCGTTCATATTTTGAGAGTTTGTTGGAATGTATTCGTAATCTACAATCAGGTACGAGTAATAATTTCCACTTGATGACCCTTGAATTATATCTTCATTTATATTAGATGTAACTCCATTTAGAGGTTTATTTAAGATAATTCTACCTTGATAAGGATCAAATTCGTAATCTTTTCCTTCTTGAAGATATATAACTTTCTCAGTTAAGCTTGTGTTACTATTAATAACTTTTATCCAAACTTTCTCAGTTCCAGATAAAATATCTCCATTTTTAAGGAAATATAAACTTCCACCAGTTCCTAAAAATTCATCATGACCATATAAAGAGTCTGGTTCAGATGCAAAGGCAGTTAGATTATTTTTATTATCTCCAAATTTAGTTGTTTCATTTGAGGTATAATTTCCTTTAGCTCCATACAAACTTCTATTATATTGCATGTATTTAGAACCTGTGAAGCCAGTATTATAATTTCCCCACATAAGAGAGGATTTCTCATACTGTAGTTTTAAATATATTTTTCCATCAGTTTCAACATCTCTATAAATATATGATTTATCTCCATATGTTGGATAATAAGCATAATCTGTATCTTCTACTCTTTGGAATAAAGTTTGCTTATCTCTTTTTAAAATGTCGTTAAACATTTCATTTACACTATTAGCCTTTGTATCTATATGAGCTACAAATCTAAGTTTATCTTTATATTTTCCTCTTCCATAGTAGGCTATTCTACCTTCATTATATATATTATCTGCAAAATATTCAGGTCCAAATGGATTATCAACATTTAAAACTTCTTGATTTCCAGATATATAATTTCTTCCTATTGAGAAATCAGCTATTCCTGTAGCCATGTAATAAGTTTCTGGTAAAGTTACTTTTAATGAATATTCCTTTTCATTCCCACTTTTATCTACTACTTTAACTGGAATATTGTATTTATCACTTGGCATATATTTAGAAGCAATAAAAGCATCTTGATCTACATCGTATTCATCATCTCCAATGTAAACTTTTTCAACATCCTTTAAACCATCACCAGTGAATCGAGCCATTCCAGTATTTAGTGGAATGTTTTGTATTTGTAAAAAAATCTCATTTTTGCTCTCATAATCAAATAAATCCACAATAGGTTTCCTAGAGACAAGATCTATATATCCTACTTCTGTGGCGTCGAAGTTTCCAAATTTATCCCAAACTTTCAATCTCACCTTTAGTTGTTTTCCAGTTTTAAAATCTAATCTATCTTCTTTTTGGAAAATCCAGTTTATTTTCATATCATTATAGATTTTATCTCCAGAAATAACTCCAATTGGTGATGATAGAGTTGAATCCTCTTGAGAATATATTCCAATCTCATATTTTTCTATAAAATCACCATAGTTTGTTTTTAATGTAAAATCTAGTTCTTCTGTTAATTCACCATTTTTTACAACTACTCTTTCAGGTAGATTTAAAATTAATTCAGGTTCTATCTCAATAGAATCATTAATAACCCAGATAGCTCCCTCTTTTAAATAGATTCTGTTTTTATCCTCTATTTTTTTCCATCTACTCCTTTTATACTAAAATTAAATTTAGTTAATCCTTGAGGTGTAACTCTTTTAACTTGAGGATTTTCAGATAAAATCTCTACGTTCTCAGGTAAAGTTGTTGTATCCAATTTTATTTCGTAGTTTTCTCCCATTTTACTATAAACCCACTCGTCTGGAACGTGGTATCTACCAAATCTATCAGTAATTGCAATGACTCCAGTAGGAGTTATAAGCCTCACTCCAGGAATTCCTTTTTCTCCTTCATTTTGATACCCATCTCCATTTTCATCAAAGAATACTTTTCCTATGATAGAAGCTGTATCTAGAAGGCTATCACCTATTATGGAAACAGTAGCTGTAGCTGTATTAGAGATTTTATTTCCGTTTAAAGTCATATAGGCTTGATTTTTATATTTTCCAAAAGTCACACCTATACTAGGCTTTAATAGATATCTTACTCTAAACTTAGTAAAAGGTTCCATAGTAATAGATGGAAAGTTTAATCCATTGCCTAAAACAGGTTCTGAAATACTAGCTAAATCGTCACTTGTATTTAAAATACCATCTGACCCAGATTCAACTAATTCTGTAGTTCCTTTCACATATTTAAAACCAGGAGGAATAAGATCTTTTAGAACTACATTAATAAATCTTGATTCATTATTATTTTCTACAATTACTTCATATTCAACAGCTTCTCCAATTTTTATATCTTTTTTAAGCGCTCTTTTAATAACTTTTAGTTCTCCTTCATTGTCAGGAATTTTCTTTATATAATTTGTAACACTGGCTGTATCAATCTTTCCAGTTAAAGGATTTTTCGCAGTAAAAATATTAGTTATTGTATCATCAATACCTTTATTAATTTTTCCAGTTATAGTATAAACTATTTTATTTTGTCCATCAGATCTTAAATTTAAACTGTTGTTTATATCTTGATTATCTTTAACTAGAATACTCTCATTTGCAATAGTTCCATTTTCTTTAACTGTAACTGTCCAATCTGTAAATAAAGGGTTTCCATTTTTTCCTTTTAAAGATGAGATTAAATCACTTACCTCAATACCGCTTACATTTCCAATACCTTTATTTTCAATACTTAAAGTATAGATAACAAACTCATCTTCATCACCATAACTATCTTTATCTGAGGTTTTAGACAAAGATAAAATTGCTTCTGGTGGAATAAATGTTACACTATTTTTAAACTCCTCTTTATTTAAGGAATCTAAAACATCTGATTCTACAATAATATCTCCAGATAATTCAGGATTTACAATAGCTGTTACTTTATAAGTAACAATACCCTTTGGAGGGATATTTACAACTTCATCAACATCAGTATTTGATAAATCATTAGCTTTACTTATAACTAAATTTTGACTTTCTGATTTTGATATTATCCAAGAATTAAAACTTTTCAATTTATTTCCAGAGACTCCAAAAGTTAAACTATTTGTTATTATCTCTTTAACATCAATATTATAGGCATAACCTAATCCTATATTTTCAACTATTAAATCGAACTGTACCTCTTTTCCTGGAACATAAACAGTTTGTTCTTGAGTCATCTTAGCTGCTATTTTATAGTTTTCAGATGATATTATATTTTCTGCAGTAACTCCTCCAGCTGTAGCAATATTTTTTATAGAACCAATAGCATTAGGTGCTACAAGTGCACTAATTTCATAAGTTATAGATGAATTTGGAGGCATATCTAAAGTATCATTTAAGTCAATACCTTTAACTTCATCTTTGATAGTTGTAACTATACCAGAAGATATATTTTTTACTTTTATTCTTGCTGATGATATATCAAAAGCATTTATGTTTCCAGTTGGTGTCGTAACTAAGATATCGCTTAAGATATCTTGAACGACTATGTTATCACCATATCCTAGTCCAATATTAGAAACAGTTATATCATAAGTTAATAATTCTCCTGGGATATATTTTTCTAATTGAGGAGTTTTAGTTATAGTTATTTCAGAGTCCTTTGGTAGAGACTCAAAAGATGATGAATAAGGATCACCAAATTCACTTGCAATAACAGTATTATTTATTGTTCCTATGGCATTGTCAATAACTATAGCATCTATAGTGAAAGTTATTGTATCAAAAGTGTGGATATCCATAGTTACATTAATATCTTTTCCATTTTCAATAACACCAGTTATAGTGCTCAATGGATCTGAAGTATAGCTAACTTTCCAACCAGGTTTAAAGGCAGGAACGATTTCTCCATTAGAATTTAAAACTGTGACTTTTGAGATTAAATCCTTTAAAAGAACATTACGAGCATTATTTACAGTGTTATTCATAATAGTTATAGTATATTTTATAGGCTTTCCAACTTCATATTCGATATTGTCGCCTATTTTTTTTAGTTCTAGTTTTGGTATTTGTTGTATTGCAATTACGGTTTTACTTTTATATGTATTTCCATTTTGACTAACACGTGCTGTATTTTGTATTATTCCGATAGCATTCTCAGAAGTATTTCCACCGACAACAATAGTCACAGTAGTATTAGGAGCTATATCTCCTTTAACTAATAGATTTCCTTTAGAGATTTCATTTTGGTTAATAGTTAGAGTACTTATACCTTGATCTATAATTGAAGCCCCTATACTATTAATTTGGAAAGCTGATCCGATTCCACCACCTAAAATTTGTGTTTGAATAACTGCAAGATTATCATAAATAGTTGTATCCTTTAACCAACCATCTCCAGTATTTTCTATAGTTAATGTATAATAAAGTTGATTTCCAGGTTCATAGAACCCAGCACTTTGATTTTTATTTATACTCAACACTCCTGGAACAGAATTTAGAGTTATTGAATTATTAAAAGCTGTTCCTAAGTATGTAGCTTCTGCAGTGTTAATAATAGGCTCAATTCTAGTTTGTAAAACAATAGCTTGAACTTGTATATTTATACTTTCTCCAGGGTGTATATCAGCAGTAGCTGTCAAAATTCCATTTTGTATATTTAAATTACTAACCTTAGATAAACTATCCCATGTAGGTGTTGCTGTAATTGTTGTTAAATCAAAAGCTCCACTTAAAGATAAATTATCTTGGATAAGAACTCCTGATGCATATCCTTCTCCATTATTAGTAACTTTTATATTATAGATTAGTGTTTTACCTGGAATAAACTCAGTTGATGTAGAGGTTTTAGTTACTACAATAGTTCCAGTATTTGGTTTTATTGCTGCAACTTTAGTTGTAGTGTTTGAATCGTAAGTTAATATTGCAGTGTTAGAAATTTCTCCGATAGCATCATCTATAGCAAATCCAGTTATATTTATTGTAACTACAGTATTAGGTGCTAAATCTCCTGTTACATCTATATTTCCTGATGTTGGAATATTTAAGGAAGTATTTTGTGAATCTCCAGAAATAGATGTATTTATTTGATATCCAGGTTTAAAAGGAAATTTTTTACTGCTATCAATTGTTTCCACTTCCATATTCTCAATAAAATCCTTAATATTTAGTCCAGCAGCAATAGCAGAACTAGTATTTTCAATAGTTATTGTAAAACTAAGATTTCCTCCAGGAGAATATGTTGAATTATTGAAAGATTTTTTCAATAAAACAGTAGCTTTTTCACTTACTGCAGTTACACTTGCATTTTTTTGTTCAATACCATTTGTTGCGATAGCGTTATTTGTGATATCACCATAAATGTTTTTATTGACAACTCCAGAAACTGTAAAGACTGCTGCAACGCCAGGAGCAATATCTAGAGTATCATCTAAATTAAGTGTATTAGGGTAAGAGTTTTCTGCATATACAATTCCGTCTATAGGACTTGGTTTTCCTGAAACAGACCAACTAGAAAATGCTGGTGATATTTTTCCTCCTATGGAATTAGTTTGTATATTTCCTATTAAATCTTGGATTTTTATGTTGTTTAAATATCCAAGACCAGTGTTAGCAACTTTAACTTCATAACTAAGTGTTCCTCCAGGGATATACTTAGCTTCTGAAGTTAAGGTTTTGGTAAGCTCTAATTTTCCAAGAGCAGGGGAAATTACAGGAGTTCTAGAGATTAAAGTGCCTAATTTAGCTTGGTTACTAGGGATTGTCCCTAAACATTCTTCAGAAATTATTCCTGTTAACGTTATTAGAATGTTCGATTTAGGAGCCATTGTTAGTACAGTATTTAAAGAAGTATTTGCTTTAAAAGTATCACTAGGAATAAAAGTTCTTTTACTATTAGAAACATAACTCCAGTTATATTGAGATAAAGCATTTCCAATATTATCTCCAGCTAACTCTGTTACTAAAAAATCAATATTATCTATTAAAGAAATATCATTTAAATATCCATCACCATTATTTTCAACAAGAATTTCATAAATGATTTCTTCTCCAGGAGAATAAGTTTTCCCTTGAGTATAATTATTGCCACCAATACTTTTTATAGTTTTTGTAATACGTGGACTTGGCACTGATGGTAATACATTTGTTTCGGCACTATTTGATTTGTTATCTTGAGTAACTTTAACCAAATTTGTTATAGTTCCGATAGGTCCTTCAACCTCAGTTTCATTTAGTGTAGCTTCTAACTCAATGACTATTTTTCCACTTTTTTCTAAAGCTCCACTAACAATAATGGGTTTATCTATAATATCCTTATTTAATTCAATATTTGATACAATATTATCTCCTTGAGGATAACTAAACATTGTGACTTTATAGCTAGTAAAAGCTTTTATAGTATTTTTAAGACTACTTCCAACTAAGATATTTAAAATATCATCAGTTAAAACTATATCTGCAGCAGCAGTATTTTGTTCATCGTTTGTCAAAGTGATAGTATAATTTATAATGTTTTTTTCAGCTGGATTTATACCATTTCCAGTTTTATAGAACTCATTAGAAGTTACAGTTAAATTTAAATCTTTTATCACTGGAGTTGAAGTAACTTCATTTGTAAAACTTCCATTTACATTGGCAGCGTTTATTATATCTCCAATTGTTCCTGTTTTTAATTGTCCAGATAATATTATTTTTTCTGTTGAATTTGGTGCAATGTTAATAGTTTGATTTATATCTGTTGGACTTTCAAAAGCTAGAGATGTAGTTCCATTAACAAACTCTGTTTGGATTTTACTTAATTCATCTATTACAGGTATATCTTTTAACCATCCTTGACCTGAGTTTGTTAAATTTATTGTATAGGTTAAAGTATCTCCATCTGAATAATTTAATTTATCTACAGTTTTGTTTGCAATTAAAGCACCATCTACAGATTCGAGAGTAACGCTATCTTTAGATAATCCAGCTGTTGCAGTATTTGTGATTGATCCATAAGCTTTTGCGTTAACAATAGCACTAATGATTATTTTTACAGTATCTCCAGGATAAATATCAGCTGAATTTTGTAAGTAACCACTACTCAAATTAGGAGGACCTAAAACAGTATTAGAACCAGATGTTTGTTTGACAAGTTTTATATTACTAAAAGCTGGTGCTGTCGTACCATCCACTAATTCAACTGTTCTATTTAATAGATCATCTATAATGACACCATTATTAACGTATCCATTACCAATATTTTGAACATTTAATATATATTCAACTGTTTCTCCAGGAATATAATTAGAAAGATTTGCACTTTTTGAAATTTTTAAAGTTCCAATTTCAGGTTCTATAATTACATTATTAGTTTCAGAAGTTGATCCGTTATAACTCCAATTGGCACTATTTTTAATTTTACCTAAAGATTTAGAACTTGCAAGACCAGCTATATTTATAGTTAACTGAGTTCCTTTAGCTAAATCAATTTCACTATTAACTAAATCTCCAAATCTTGGGATTTTAATAGCTGAATTTTCAAAATCACCTATTATGTTTGTTGTTATTGACCAGCCAGATTTTAAAGCTTGATTAACTGTTCCACCAGCTTGCTCTGTTTTTATACTACTTATTAAATCAGTTAGTAATAAGTTGTTAATTGTAGTATCTGAGTTATTTTTTACAATTATTTGAAATCCAATATTTCCATCTGGTGTATATGTTGAGCTTGAAGCTATTTTAGTTACTTCAATTTGAGATAAGCTAGCAGGTTTTAATGTTATAGCTTCTGCTGTATAAATTTTATCACCTAAAGTTGCTGTATTAACAACATTTCCAACTATATTTTCAGCTAAAACTCCATCTATGTTAAAGGAAACTTCAACTCCTGGGCCAATATCAATAGTTGTATTTAATCCAGCTGTTCCGTTAATATTTCCATTTAAATATGTATAGTTAGCAAAGTCACTTCCAGTAGGGCCATTATATACTACGTTCCAAGATGTAAATGCATTTCCTTGAAAACCTCCTACAATTTCTGTTTTTATATCACCAATCAGATCTTTAAGAACTATGTTGTTACCATAACCAAGTCCATTGTTTTTTAAAGTTAATTTATATTGGACAGTATCTCCAGGTTTATATATTTTACTAGATGGTGTAATTAAAGTTTTAGAGCCTTCTAAAATTGCTGGTTCCGAAATAATTGTAGATGACTTAGTTTCAACACCGTTTACCATTAAAGGGTTTTCAGATATTATTCCCAGTGCCTTTTTACTAATGGTTGCAGAAGTTAATATTGTAATGGTTTGTCCAGGTAGTATATCTGCAATTTTTCTAATAAGTGTAGAACTATCACCTGAAATAGATTCTACAAAATTTTCACCTTGGTTAACCTGAGGTAGACCAACTGATATATTTTGAAGAGCTTTTGTTAAGCTAGATGTTCCTGATTCTTCAGTTAATATATTCGTAAACATATCAGTTATTGTAACATCGTTTAAAATACCTTTTCCAGTATTACTAATTGTAATTTCATATGTAACATTATCTCCAGGCTTATATGCCTGACCTGTAAATGTATTTCCATTTAAAGTTTTGATTATATTAGTTGTTGATATAACTCCAGGATATGGTTTTAATAGTGCAGTTTGTGAATCTTGACCATAAGTGGATGTATTTAAAATATCACCAAATACTTTATTTCCTATTGTACCTGTTATTGTAAAGGTTACGTTTCCACCTTGAGAAATAATCATATTACTAATTGATATATTTTCATTATTTTGTGGTAAAGTAGCTCCTGTTAAAGTTATATCTCCTGTTTTCTTTGTATCAATTATCCATTTGTTTCCAAAGGGGCTTACTTTAGTAGATCCATTTCCTGCTTCATTTGATAGAATAGAAGTTAGTGTATCTAAATAACTTTTACCATAAGCAGTTCCTTTTCCAACATTTTGAATATCTATTTTATAAATAACAGTATCTCCAGGAGCGTAATTTGTAATCTCTGTAGTTCCTGTAGAATCGTAGACTTTCTTTGTATGAACAATTACCTCTGGTGCCATTTGAGCTGTTTGAGAAGTTCGAATAACACCGTTAACATTTACAGAGTTTGTAAAACTTCCAACAGCTAAAGTGTTTACTTTAGCTAAAATAGTGTACTTTATAAATCCATTAGGCCCTATATCTACTGTCGTGTCTAAATTTTGATTATTTTTAAAAATACCAAAATCTGTAGCACTAGAAGAGTCTTTTTCAGCAGTTATAGACCATGTTTCAAAAGCTTTGCCAACTCCCCCAATAGCTAAATTTGTATTTATATCTCCAATTAAATCTTTTACAGGATAATTATTTATTATACCTGCATTTTGATTTGTGATAGTTATTGTATATTGAATATATCCACCAGGCACATATCCTGCACTGACAGCAGTGAGGCCGTCAACATCTAAGTATCTATCCATTGTTTTTGTAACTAAAAATCTATTTTGTGGTGAGCTTGTTCCAGCTGAAACTGTATCACTATCCACATCCAATTCATTGATTATTTTTCCAACAGCTGTATCTGTAACAGTTGCGGAAATTTCATATTGAATATATCCATCTGTAGGGACATCAATTTTTACATCAATATTTGCTGGATCAGAAGGGATAGGAGCATTAGCACCATAACCTCCAGTAGAAATATTAATAATTTTTATACTTCCTGGAACAAATGCAGGAATATTTCCACCTTTAGAACTTTCAACTTGTATGATTCCAATGTTATCTTTTAGAGAAACTTGACCAGCATTTCCCTTACTATTATTTTCAACTCTTAAAAGATAAGTTAAAGCTTGTCCTGGAAAATAATTTCCACCTACAACTTGCTTTGTAATAGAAAGGTTTTGTCTATAAAAAGTTGTAATTAAACCATTATAATTTATATCACCTAAAATATCAGGTCTAATTTTTCCAGTTATTTTATAAACTAAATAATCTCCTTGAGCAACATCTACAACTCCTACTAAATTATTATTTGGTTTTATATCCTTTAGTGGAATAGGAATAGTTCCATTTGAAATATTTGATTCATTTTGTAAAAATTGAACATTAAATTCATTTTTCCCTGTACTAGGATTGAAAAATACATTTCCTTGAGTTCCGTTCATAAGATTTACATTTAAGTTAGTTATCTCTTCATTTATAGAAAAATTATTTAGATAGCCAACACTATTAGGAGCTACTTTTATTGTATATGTTAATGTATCTCCAGGAATGTATTTGCTTGGAACAACACTTCTAGTTATTCCTCCAGTAGAGCCTAAAACATTATTTTCTATAAAACTACTAGCTATGACATTTTCTCCATTATAAACATTAACAGTATTTTTCAACTTTTGCATTAAGAGTTTAGGATTTGGAGTTGCTATAATTTTATATTCAACACCTTGTTGTGGATTTAAATTGCTAATTAAATCATCTAACTTGTCTTTAGGTCCAATATTTATTTGTTTTCCACCTCTATAAATTGTCCAAGATAAAAAAGCTGGACCTGTAATATCAGTTGTTGAAGTTCCATTTTCATTAGCTAAATTACCAATTATAGTATTTAAATCATCAACTATTCTTATATTTTTTATTTGATTTTTTGAGTTATTTAAAACATCAATTATATAAGTAAAATTACTTAAAGGTATTATAGATGGTATATCAGTAGTTTTTCTGATAAAAATAGTTCCATCTTCGTTGGCATTATCTTCACTAGCTGAAGCGGTACTTATATTTCCATTTTGTGGATCATACACCTGAACTTCATTTGTAATTATTCCTGTTAAATTTTTATTTAATTGAGCGACTATATTATAAGTAATACTTCCTCCTGGAGCGATATCAACTGTAGTATTTATATCGTTGTTATCGCTTATATTTCCAATAGTTGTTCCATATCCTTTAGGTATTCCTGTTATTGTCCAAGATGAAAAAGCTTTATTTTTAGCTCCATCAACAACATTACTTAAATAATCAGTTATTGCGGCGTTATTTGCATAACCGCTACCAATATTTTCTACAACTATTGTATATTCTATTGTTTCTCCTGGAATATAATTTGTATTAATTGAAGATTTAGAAACTCTTAAAAATGGATTTTTTGGTGATGTTGTAACTGTAGATATAATTCCATCTGCAGTTGCACTATTTGTAAAAGTACCGTAAAAAATTTGTGTTCCGTTGTTATTAACGTTTCCAGTTATTGTAAAAATTACTTTTCCTCCTGGAGCGATATTTACTCTAGTATCTATATCTTTTCCATTTTCAATTGAATTTCCAGAAATAGAAGTTCCTTCTCCAATTAACTGTGTATCGATTGTCCATCCAGGTTCAAAAACTAACTCTTCATTACCTGATAAAAGTTCAGCTTTTATAGTTGAAATACTATCTTTAACAGGAATATTCATAGCTAGTCCACTAGAGGATGAGTTTTCAATTTCTAATGTATAGATAATAACTTCTTTTTCATTTATAATTATGTTTCCATTAGAATCTAGGTTATTTGGATAAGAACTACTATTAACACTCTTTTTAATACTCACATTTGTTGGTTTTGTTACGATACCTCGATCACTTGTTAGCTCACCATCAACTAGAGCAGTATTTATAATTCTTTGATCTGCTAAAGGATTAATCGTAGCTATAATTGTGTAAACGATATGATTTCCAGGGGATATTATAGCTTTTACATTTAAATCTTGATTGATAAGTTCATTAATTATTCCAGTTTTATCTGGACCTGATGAAACTATATTTCCTTTAGAATCATAAATATTTCCAGTTACGACTGTTTTGGTATATGCTTGACCTTGAGCGCCTGTAACAAGAGTAGTTTTTATATTAGAAAAGATATCTTGAATAGGTATATTTACAGCGGTTCCATTACCTGTATTATTTATAGTTATTGTATATATAATAGGTTGTCCAGGAATATATTCTGTTTCATTGACCTCTTTTTGTAATTCCAACTTGTAAGGAGACATAGATATTCCATTTCCATTTTCAACAACATTTCCTAATAAATCGTCATCATAAATTTTTCCTACAATATTTGGATTAACTTTAATTATTAATTCGTAGATAACTTCTCCACTTGGGCCTAAATCAGCTACTATTGATAAGTCTTGTGTTCCAGGGTTTTCTCCTCCATAATTAAATTCACCTTGAGCAGTTCCATTACCTGTTTTGGATATAAAATTTAAACTCCAATTTTGTACAACAGAAGAAATGTCTCCATTTGTATTTAAAGCTGTTATTTTAGAAAGAGCATCTGTGATTGTTATGTTATTAGCAAATTTAGTATCTAAATTTCTAGCAATTATGTTATAACTAATTGTTCCACCTGGAGTATATTCACTCTGATTTGGAGATTTAACAATTGTTATAGATTCATTCCCTGTGGTAATTACTTCAGCTGGATTATATGTAGCTGAAGATGTTTGGCCGTTTATTTCGGCAGTATTAGTTATTGCTCCAATTGAAGTATCTTTGGTTATTATTGTTATATCATAATTTATCTCTTCTCCTGGATAGATAATTACATTATTATCATTTAAGTCAACATTATTTAATACTCCTCCATTTTTAAGAAGATTAGAAGTACTATTTATGGATTCATCCCCTAAATTAGCAGTGATGCTCCATGTAGCCGCAGGATTTCCATCAATATCTTGAGAGTCTATTGCACCTGAATTAGCAAGTAAAGATTTAATATTTGTAATATTATCTGATACAGTTAGATTATATCCAATACCTTGACCGGTATTTTTAACAGTAAGTAAATATTTTATAGGATTTCCAGGGATATAAACATCATTGCTTAAAGATTTTTTTAAAATTTCAATATTTGCTGGTTTAGATGTTAGACCATTATCTTTTGAGCTTAGATTATTTCCATTTCTGTCTAAAATAAGAGCAGTATTTTTAATTTCACCAACAATATTTGGATTGACAAAAGTTCTAACTATATAACTGACATAGTCTCCAGGAGCTATTGAGATATTTGTTATTTTTAAGTCTGAGTTAGACGATATGGTTCCTATAGAACTATTTGCTGTTCCTACAGATGGTATAACAATTATTCTGCTTGTATCAAATGCTAAAACTTGATTACCATTTGCATCGGTAGAGTAAATTTGAGATAAATAATCCATTAAACTCATCTTTGTTATGGGAATACTTTTACTTGTATTTGTTATTAATAACTTATATGCTACTGCTCCGTCGGGGTTATATTTACCGTTAGGATTTAAAGCTATTTTTTCAAAGGTATAATCATATTTAACCAAATCTATAGGATTGGCATCCACCTTTTGCGTTTTTTTTCTAGAAGTAAGAGAAACACTGTTATTAAGGGTACCTATAAAAGTATCATTTAGCTGCCCTGTTATTGTGTAAGTTATACTTCCATCTACTGCTATATAAGCACCTTTGGCATTTAAATTTCCAGAAGTGGAATAGACTCCAGGATTTGTTCCAACTCCTGTTGACGAAGCTATAATATTAGAATTTATAAAAATTGAACTATCTAGAATATCTTCTATATCAATACTTTTAACAGGTGCTAATCCGGTATTCACAACACTAATATTGTAAGTTACTACTCCGCCTTTTTCGTAATAAGGAAGTGTTGAAGTTTTATTAACTTCCAAATCATAATGAACTCTATCCATGGAGTTAGTTTCGGTAAAATTTTCACCTGAAGTACCTGTAAAATTGGCAGTAGCTTGAATTGTTCCATTTACATCTGGATTTATAGTTCCTTTAACCGTATATGTTATACTTCCACCAGCATCTATAAATAGTCCAGTTACTTCTAAATTACCAGTGAATGAAAAACTTCCAGGAAAAGTATATTTTCCAGTTATTTGTGAACTATTTTGAAGATTGTTAAAAATTAATCCATTCCCTCCTCCATCTAGATTAGAAGTTAAACTAGCTAATGGAAAAGAAAGAGTTCCGCCTACCCCCTCATCAGTATTATTTATTAATGTAAGTTGATATTCAACTCCATCGCCATTATCATAGCCATTTTGTGGTGTTAATCTTGTTAATTTAAATTCTATTGCTAGCATTGTCTGAGACAATATAATAAAAAAAACAAGAAAAATTAATCCCCTTTTTCTCATCTAATCCCTCCTATTAATTCTCTATAAAAATTATACTGTAAATTCGAAAAAATCTTTTAATTTATAACTGAACTTTTAAAAGAATAGTTTATAAAAAATATTGGATAAAAAAAGAGCAATTCACTTATTTGTGAACTGCTCTTTTTTTAAAATATTAATAAACTAGTTGCCATGACAATCATTCCACTTATTAGTCCATAGATAGATAAATGGTGTTCGCCATATTTTTCTGCTGCAGGAAGTAGTTCATCTAAGGAGATGAAGACCATGATGCCTGCTACTCCAGCAAAAATTATACCAAAAATTAAATCGTTCATAAAAGGTAGCAATATTAAATATCCAATTACTGCTCCAAGAGGTTCTGATACTCCTGATAAGAAGGAGTACATAAGAGCCTTTTTTTTACTTCCAGTTGAAAAGTAAATAGGGACTGATACAGCTATTCCTTCTGGAATATTATGCAGTGCTATTGCTATTGCGATAGAAATTCCTAGAGTGGGGTTATCTATTGCACTCATAAAAGTTGCTAATCCTTCTGGGAAGTTATGAATACCAATAGCTAATGCTGAGAAGATTCCCATTCTATGCAAACTTCTATTTTTCTCCAGTGTTTTATCATTGATATCTTCAATATTTTTTACCTCATGAGGATTTTCATAACTTGGGATTAATTTATCAATTAAAGCTATTAAAAGCATTCCTCCAAAGAAGGCAAATACAGTAAAAATTGTTCCATTTTTTTCTCCTGCAAATTTAATAAGTGATTCTTGAGCTGTGGGGAAAATCTCTATAAATGAAACATATATCATAACACCAGCAGAAAATCCAAGCGTCACTGATAAAAATTTTATGTTTGTTCTTTTAGAGAAGAATGCAATAAAGCTTCCAATTCCAGTGCATAATCCAGCACCGAGTGTTAAAAGGAATGCAAATAAAATATTGTTCATATAAATACCTCTTTCTATAAAATTCATTTCACATTAATTATATCAATAAAATATTTGAAAGTCAAAGTAAAATAAAAAGGGAGTGTAATACAAATATTTGAATGGGTATTTTAGGCAGTTTTGAAGACTTTAGGTTGATTTTATAAGTAATTCTACCTTTGTAAGGATAAATTCAAACGAACGTTTTAAATTCAAAATTAGAGAGTCAAAAAAATTAACTTTTGTCCAAAAAAATGAAAAAGTAGATATTTACATTTGTTTTTCAAGTAAAATACCTTAAATATGGTCTTAAAATTATAAAAGTAATTAAAAAATAATGATGTTATAAAATGATATATGTAATAAAATAATTAGAAAATATATATAAT
>NZ_KI518076.1 GCF_000479045.1 Cetobacterium somerae ATCC BAA-474 | reverse complement strand
TGTTATTCCGCGTTTTCCTGACGGGACCCCTTATATGCTAAAGAAAGAGAAAACTTTCATTCACTTACAGAGTTTGTATATAAATATGATTATTATTTCTTAACTAAAAAGATATTTGAAATATTTTATAAAGAAATTGGAATGACTGGAAACGCAACTGAATACATAAGTTTTTTTAGAAAAAAAAGACCCAAAGGATTGAAGTTTATATCTGAATTTTCAATTAAAAAATTTACTAAGAATACAACAGATTTACTAAAAGAATATATGAATAATTAATGTGTATGAACTGGATCCAAGCGGAGCTTGGAATCCAGTTCTTTTATTTTGTATCATTTAAAGTAAAGTCTAGATGGTACGAAAATTAGTTGCATTTTTTGTCCTAGCATCTAGATTTTAGAAGGGTATTTTTTAAATATTTGCATCATAAAATAAAATTATTCTAAATAGTACAATCTCTAGTTTTGTATATTGGAAAGATGAAATTTAACGGAGGTGTCCTCCATACATTTTTTATTTTTGAAATAGATATTTTATATTGATTTTTAGATATGAAATTAGTTGAGCTTTTTGTATTGGTCAAGGGGTGCGAAGCAAACCCCGTTGAGCCCTATTCCAAATAACTGCAAATAATTCCTATGAGTCCACATTTTGATTTTAAGGCACCTCTTAAACCAAACCCTATAAATTGTACTAAAAGGACTTTGAAGTCTCAAATTAACCACAATAAGAGCTTTAAAACAACTTTCAACAGATGTTATGACCCTCATTAATTAAAACAGTCACTATTTTAATCCATATTCCTAATTTATTCTAAATCCATATTAAGATTTAAATCAAATTAGAGTGTGCCATATTTTTTATTCCTACTGGATATAATTGGAAAGTTATTCCTATAATTATTAATTTCAAAAAATTCTCTTTTTCCTCTTTATAGAATCTTTATTATTCTTTATTAATTCTTTAAAAGATTTAGACCTTAAATTTACATTGATTTTATTAGCCTCAAAGGGGGTATCTTATTACAATTTGTGACATTACTTATTACAATTTGTGAATTATCTTATTACAA
>NZ_KI518075.1 GCF_000479045.1 Cetobacterium somerae ATCC BAA-474 | reverse complement strand
ATCCCTTTTTAAATATCCATTTTTACATATTTTAGTGTAACTTTAACAAAGTGGACGAATTTTCCACTTTATTAATTTTATAAATTCATACGCTTAATTTTAAATTCTTCCTTCAAAATATATTTGAAATTGTGAAATCATTTGCCCCCAATCTCTTTGACGGCTTGTCCATTTTTTAGTAATGTCTTGTGTTGCTAAGTAAAGCATCTTTAGTAAACTATCATCTGTTGGGAAAACTGACTTGTTTTTTGTGACTTTTCTTAGCTGCCTATTGTATCCTTCGATTGTATTTGTAGTATAAATTAAGGTTCTTATTTCTTGAGGATATTTAAAATATGTTGATAATCTAGACCAGTTATTTTTCCAAGATATTGCAATCTTTGGATATTTTTTACCCCATTTTTCGTCGAATAACTCTAAGTTTAATAGCGCGCTCTCTTCTGTAGTCGCTTTATACACTAGCTTTAGATCAGCGATTAAAGCCTTTATATCTTTATATGATACAAATTGTGTAGAACTTCTTATCTGATGAATTATGCATTGCTGAATTTGAGTTTGAGGATAGACAGCTTCTATAGCATTGGCAAACCCTATAAGTCCATCAACACAAGCAATTAATATATCTTCAACTCCTCTTGATTTAAGTTCATTCAGTTTACTAAGCCAAAACTTAGCAGATTCATTTTCTCCAACCCACATTCCAATAACATCTTTCTCTCCAGATGAACTAATTCCAATAGCTATGTATACAGCTTTTTTTACAATTTGTCCTTCACTTCTTACATGATAGTGGATAGCATCCATAAAAACAATTGGATAAACTGCCTCTAAGGGACGAGTTTGCCATTCTTTAACAAGAGGAAGGATCTTATCAGTAATTCTAGTAATAGAACTATCCGAAACTTGATAACCATAGATTTCTTCGATATGTGACTCAATATCACTAGTTGTCATTCCTTTAGCATACATAGAAATTATTTTAGCTTCTAAGTCTTGCCCAATTGTATTTTGATGTTTTTTGACAACTTGAGGTTCGTATTCGCCATTTCTATCACGGGGAACATTAACCTCAATTTCACCAGCGCTACTTTTAAGTTTCTTAGAGCTATAGCCATTTCTTGAGTTGTTAGAATCTTTATTTCGATAGTCATACTTAGTATATCCTAACTCCTCTTCTAGCTCTCCTTGATAAAACTCTTCTATCATAACCTTCATCATATCTTTAAAAAAAGTATTAAGATCATCAGGACTAGAGATAGGATTTTGTTTCAAAAATTCTCTCACTTTAATTCTTTTTTGCTTTTCTTCTTCAGACATATTTCTTCTCATAAAAAAACCTCCAAGTTAGATAATTTAATATTACCCCAACTTGAAGGTTTACACAAATATTTAATTAGACCC
>NZ_KI518074.1 GCF_000479045.1 Cetobacterium somerae ATCC BAA-474 | reverse complement strand
GAGGGTTCAAGTCCCTCCTCTCGCACCATATAAGATACTACAAAGTCTTGAATATTCAAGACTTTTTTTTATATATAGAAAAAAGGAAAAGGAGAATAGTGTGGAAAGAAATATAAAATTGACATATAGTTATGATGGAAGTGAATTTTTTGGCTTTCAAAGACAACCTGGTTTTAGAACTGTACAAGGAGAGCTAGAGAAAGTTTTAGGAACAATTTTTAAAAATAAAATAGATTTAGTTTCTGCAGGAAGAACTGATAGAGGAGTTCATGCTAAAAAACAAGTTTCAAATTTTTATACTACTTCAAGTATTCCTTTAGAAAAAATAAAAAGAATTATAAATGGTTTAATACCCAATGATATATTTATATTAGATGTTGAAGAGGTAGATTTAGAGTTTAGTTCAAGATTTTCAGCAACATATAGATCATATGAATATTATATAGGAGAGGATAGAAATCCATTTCAGTCTAGATATGTTACTTTTGTAGATGAGCAGTTAGATTTAGAAAGGTTAAATAAAATAGTTTCTCCTTTAGTAGGGCAACACGATTTTTCAAATTTTAGACTTTCAGATTGTGGAAGTAATACTACAATTAGGGAGATTTATGAAGCTAAATTTGAAAGAGTGAATGAAAAGACAATTAAATTGTATGTTAAAGGAAATGCATTTTTAAAATCTCAAATTAGAATAATAGTGGGAACAATTTTATCTATTTATTTTGGAAAAAAACCAGAAAATTATTTAATAGAAATGTTAAAAAATCCAAATGTTCAGTATGCAAAAATAGTAGCTGAACCCTTTGGTCTTCATTTATTCGATATAGGATATTAGGAGGAGTGATGAAAGTAATAGAAGTTGATGCAAAAAATAGAGAATTAATCAAAAAAATATTTGATAATGAACTTGAAAGTTTCGGTGTGATGGGTGGAGCTGACATGTGGATGATTATGAGCTTTATTCGATATGGAAAACTTTACGTGCTATTAAATGAAAGTAATGATTTGTTATCAGTTGCTCAATATCAAGGTGTGTTAGGAAAAAAAGAGGTTTTTTTATATGGATTTTCAACTTCTTTAAAGGAAAGAGGGAAGGGATATGGAAAGATACTTTTAGAAGAAAGTCATAATAGATTAAAAGAATTAGGTATGGAAAAAATATATCTAACAGTAGATCCTGCTAATGCTAAAGCTATAGATATGTATAAAAAAGCTGGTTATATAATAGAGGAACTACAAAAAGATGAATATGGAAAAGGAATTGATCGATATTTGATGATTAAAAATTTACTATGATATCTTGACAAAAATACTAAAAAGGTGTATATTAAATTAAAAAGAATAATTACAAAATTGTAATTGTTTCAAAAGGAGGAAGCATGTATATTGAAAATATAAGTGAACATTTAAAAATACATGATATAAAACCCTCATATCAAAGAATGAAAGTATTTGAATATTTGTTAGAGAATAAAACTCATCCAACAGTTGATGAGATTTATAAGGCTTTATGCCCTGAAATTCCCACTCTTTCTAAAACTACAGTTTATAATACGTTAAATCTTTTTATAGAAAAAGGAATTGCTAAAGTAATAACAATAGAAGAAAATGAAACTAGATATGATGTGGACACACATGTACACGGTCATTTTAAGTGTGTAAATTGTAAAAAGGTTTTTGATATTCCAGTGACAATAGATCAACTTATAGTAGGGGATATGAAAGATTTCAAAATTGATGAATATCATGTTTATTTTAAAGGAACTTGTCCTAAGTGCCAGAATAAATAATTGTCAAATTATAAAAAATATGTTTAATAATTAGAGGAGGTTGTCATGAAAGTTTATGAAATTTTTAAAGTGAAAGAAAACCCAGTATTATTAGAGGTAATTGTAGCAGATAAAGATGGTGTTTCTGTAGAAGGATTAGAATTGGTAAAAGAGAAGACTCAAGATGCATCAACAGAAAAACATGTTCCATTTGTTGAGGAAAAAGAGGATGGATATTTAGTAAAAGTTGGTAAAGAGATGGCTCATCCTATGACAGAAGAGCATTATATTCAAATGATAGAAATCTGTGTAGATGACTTTTTATATAGAAAATATTTAAAGCCAGGGGAAGCGCCTGAAGCATATTTTAAAGTACCTAAGGGGAAATCAGTATGTGCAAGAGAATATTGTAATATTCACGGGTTATGGAGTAATTAATTATTAAGGGGGTATAAAATGGGAAAGCATATGAGATGTGTAATTTGCGATTATGTTTACGATGAATCAATAGGTGATCAAGAAAATGGAGTAGCTCCAGGAACAAAGTGGGAAGATGTACCAGAAGATTGGGTTTGTCCATTATGTTATGTTGGAAAAGACCATTTTGAAGAAATTTAGTTAATTTATAATATCTGACCTCTTAGCAGTATTTGCTAAGAGGTTTTTTTATGATATAATATATGCTTAAGATATATATTTAGAAAGGAAGTGTCATGAAATTAGCAGTACTAGGAAGTGGAAGTAAAGGGAATGCTCTTTTTGTAGAAACTGATAATATCAACTTATTAATCGATGCTGGATTTAGTGGAAAAAAATAGAGGAACAGTTAAAGAAAATAAATATAGAGATTTGTAATATAGATGGGATTTTAATAACTCATGAACATGGAGATCATATTCAGGGCGCTGGAATATTATCGAGAAAATATGATATTCCTATCTATATTACAAAAGAGAGCTACGAGGCTGGGATATTAAAAATTGGGAAAATAAAAGATGAAAATTTAAGGTTTATAGAGGATGCTTTTTGGGTTGGAGATAGTATGGTATATCCATTTGATGTAATGCATGATGCTGAAAGAACAATAGGGTTTAGAATAGAAGAAAGTTCAGGGAGTAAAGTTGCGATAGCAACAGACTTGGGCTATATTGATAATACTGTTAGAGAAGCTTTTAGAGAGGTAGATGTTATGGTAATAGAGTGCAACTACGACTATCATAAATTAATGGATTGTTCATACCCGTGGGATTTAAAAGCTCGTGTAAAAAGTAGAAATGGACATCTATCAAATAATGATTGTGCTAGATTTATTAGAGAATCACATCATGAAAAATTAAAAAAAGTTTATTTAGCTCATATGAGTAAAGATAGTAATGATCCCAAATTGGCTATCGATGCAGTTTTAGATGAATTATTAAGACATAATATTGATATTTCAGTAGAGATTGCTCAACAAGATGTATGTAGTAAGTTAATTAAATTTTAGGAGGAGTTATGGAGGAGATTGAAAAACTATTAGAAGAATTGAAGTTTGAAATAGGAACTACAGATGTGCTAAAAGATAGTAATGAAAAAATAGTTTTAGGAACAGGAAATTTCTATGGAAAGGTACTTTTTGTAGGAGATGATTCTAATTTATATATAGATGAAAATTTAAAAGTAAGACCAGGGTCTAGCGGTGAGTTTTTGATAAAGCTTTGTGATATAGTAGGGTTATTACCAGAAGATTATTATATTACAACATTAACAAAATCTGAGAAAAATTATAGAGAGTTAGAAGAAAGAGATAAAAGAGATTTGAAAGAATATCTAATGATGCAGATATCGTTAATGAACCCAGAAGTTATTGTAGCTTTAGGCCAAGATGTAGCAGAGTTATTATTAGAAAGAGAGTTTAAATTTCTTCAAGAAAAAGGAAAGATTTTAGAGTGGAGAGGGAATATAAAGTTATTGGCAACATATGATGCTAATTTTGCTAAAAAATCAAGAGATGATGGTGGAAAAAGGTCTAAAGTAGCAGTAGAATTTTGGGGAGATTTAAAAACTATAAAAAATGCAATCGAGGGGATCTAATATGAAAATTTTAGTAGTAAGGTTTAAACAAATTGGTGATGCGATATTATCTTCTGTAATATGTAAAAGTTTAAAGGAAACGTATCCAGATGCAAAAGTTGATTATGTATTATATGATCACGTTGCACCATTATTTGAACACCAAGATTATTTAAATAAAGTTATATCTATATCAAAAGATGAGCAAAAAAATCCATTTAAATATTTAAAAAAAGTTTGGAATGTAACAAGAACCGATTATGATATAGTTATTGATATAATGTCTACACCTAAAAGTGAAGCCTTTACATTATTTTCTAGGAAAGCAAAGTATAAAATAGGAAGATGGAAACCAAAAAGAGGGTATACATATACACATAGTATACCGGAACCTTCAAGTGAATTTGATAAAGCTGAAAAGTTTTTAAAAATGTTAAAACCACTTATCGATGATGGAGTAGATGTAAAACTAGATAAAAATTACTCTTTAACATTTTTATCAGAAGAAAAAAATGATTTAAGAAAAAGAATGAAAGAAGCTGGAGTGGATTTTAACAAAATAATAATACCTTTAGCTATAAATTCTAGAAGAGAAAGTAAAGTTTATCCTATAGATTTAATGAAAGAGTTAGCAAAAAAAATATTAGATGAATTCGATTGTCAAATTATTTTATATTACTCACCAAATGAAAAAGAGTTTGCTAAAAAGTTTCATGAAGAGTTAAATTGGGATAAAAGAATAATATCAGATATAAATACAAAAAGTATAAGAGAGTTGGGAGCATTATTGTCTAATTGTGACATATTTGTAGGAAATGAAGGTGGACCTAGACATTTAGCTCAAGCTATAGACATTCCAAGCTTCTCTATATTTAGTCCAGGTTCAAGTAAAAGAGATTGGCTTTCAAGAGATAATAAAAGGCATGAGGGGATAGAGCCAAAAGATGTACTTTCAGATAAAACATATGATAATTTATCGTATGAAGAAAAGTATAGATTAATTACTCCAGATATTGTTTTAGAAAAAGTAAGGGAAAAAATGGAGCTTGTACCCAAATATATTGAAAAAAAATAGTGGTTATGATAAAATTTAAAAAGATATTTAAAAAATAAGGAGGAGTTTTTGTGGCAGGACATAGTAAATGGTCTAATATAAAGCATAGAAAAGGTGCTCAAGACGCTAAAAGAGGAAAGCTATTCACAAAATTAGGAAAAGAGTTAACAATCGCAGCGAAGGAAGCTGGAGGAGATCCAAACTTTAATCCTAGATTAAGACTTGCAATAGATAAAGCAAAAGCTGCTAATATGCCAAAAGATAACCTTGAGAGAGCTATTAAAAAAGGTACTGGTGAACTTGATGGTGTAGATTATATGGAAATTAGATATGAAGGGTATGGTCCAGAAGGGACAGCTTTCATAGTTGAAGTTGTAACAGATAATAAAAATAGATCAGCTTCAGAAGTTAGAGCAACTTTTTCTAGAAGAAATGGAAATTTAGGAACAGATGGAGCTGTATCTTGGATGTTCCAAAGAAAGGGAGAAATCATAGTTGCAGCTGAAGGTGTAGATGCAGATGAGCTAATGATGGCCGCTTTAGAAGCTGGAGCAGAAGATGTTAAAGAGGAAGATGGAGAGTTTACTGTTTTAACAGATTCAGCAGACTGTAATGCAGTAGCAGAAGAGTTAAAAAAAGCTGGTTATAATGTAACTGAAGCTGAAGTTGCAATGATTCCAGATAATAAAGTACAAATTACTGATTTAGAGACTGCTAAAAAGGTAATGGCATTATATGAAGGTTTAGATGATTTAGATGATGTAAATGATGTTTATTCAAACTTTGATATATCAGATGAGTTATTAGAGCAACTGTAAAATAAAAAACAATAAAAAACATACTCATATATTTTTGGAAATATGGTCCAATAGTTTCTACGTCTTTACCGTAAATGAAGACACTATGGGTAGAACTGACTGCATTTAAGCATAGATTCTATCCATGAGTCTATGCTTTTTTATTTAAAATATGGAGGAAATTTTAAATATGCAGAGAAACAAATCACCTTATGACTTAAATGGAGTGCCAGATTTAAATACGGCGATTCCTTTAGGTTTACAACACATTATGGCAATGTTTATGGGGAATATAACTCCTATAATAATAGTTGCTGGAATACTTGGGTTTGCTCAAGATATAAAAATAAACTTAATACAAGCAACAATACTTGTAGCGGGATTAAATACTTTGGTACAGGTTTACACATTAGGACCTATGGGAGCTAAACTGCCCGTAGTTGTAGGAACAAACTTTTCTTTTGCACCGGTAGCTATATCGGTAGCTAGCAAATTTGGATATGAAGGGGTTTTAGGAGCAGCATTAATAGGAGGAATTTTCGAAGCTTTTCTAGGGTTTCATATGAAGAGAATAAGAAAATTTTTTCCACCAATAGTTACAGGAACTGTAATATTAGCTATAGGATTATACCTTTTACCAGTTGGAATAAATAGTTTTGCTGGAGGATATGGAGCACCTGATTTTGCATCGAAAGAGAATCTAATTTTGGGAACAATAGTTTTAGCAGTAGTAATATTTTTTAAGGAGTTTACAAAGGGTGTAACAAGTTCAGGAGCGATTTTTATAGGAACTATAGTGGGGACAGTAATAGCCTTTTTAATGGGAAAGATAGATATAACTCCACTTTTACAAGCAGATATAGTAAGTGTACCGAGACCATTTTCTTTTGGGTATTCATTTCATATAGAGGCAATTATCCCTATGGTGATGATGTTTGTAGTGTCTGCTATAGAGACGATGGGAGATATGTCAGGAATTACAATGGGTGGCGCTAAGAGAGAATTGAAAGATAGTGAGCTTAAAGGTGGAATAATATGTGATGGAATAGGGAGTGCATTTGCAACTATATTTTCAGTATTGCCAACAACATCATTTAGTCAAAATACAGGTATAATTGCTATGACAGGAGTAATGAGTCGATTTGTTGTAGGGATAGGAGCAATGTTTTTAGTAGTAAGTGCATTTATACCAAAGGTTGCAGCAGCTTTTACATTAGTTCCTCAAAGTGTTATAGGTGGAAGTTTGGTGATGATTTTTTCTATGATTTCAATTAGTGGAATAAATCTTATAAATCAAGAACCACTAGAAGGAAGAAATGCAGTTATATTAGCAGTTTCGCTGGGACTAGGGTATGGAATAGGATTAGTTCCAGGAGTAATTGAGGCATTCCCTGAAAGTATAAGATATATATTTACAGATTCAGGATTTGTTGTAGCTGGAACTTTAGCAGTTGTGATGAACCTGATATTACCTAAGAAAAATGAAAAAGTAGAGGTATCTGTAGCATAAAAAAACTGAGGAGTAATTTCCTCAGTTTTTATTTTTTAGTTATATCTTGCTTGGATTGTAACATTTCCTTCGTATAATCCAGTTTGTTGATTATCTGGAACATTTAAAGTGAATCTAATTGGAGTTGCAGCAACAAATTCGTCATGTTTAAGAGATAAAGTCTCTTCAGTATGATCAACATCTGCCGAAATAGTTGCTCCACTTATATTTCTTAGAGTTAATTTACCATTATTTGTTAATCCGGAAATTGTAATTTTAGCTTGATTGTTTCCCTGACCTTTTACAGAAAATCTTCCAATAGCAGTATTTCCAGAAGTTCCTTTAGCAATTTTTCCAAATTCAGCAGGTTGATCAACCCTAACTGTTAAAGTTTCCATAATAGTAGCAGATACATTCATATTAGCAGGATTTGTATTGTTGTTTCCAAAAGCTGTCATAGCTGTAGTTAAAGATAAAAGTATTAATAATTTTTTCATAATTTGTTCCCTCCCGTAATTTCATAAAGTTTATAAAATACAAAAGCCAGTTGCACTTATATTTTGGTTTAACCAAAATGTAACTGCAACTGGCTGTCATTTTAAAGACCCTATAGTTTTGCGTCATAGGATTTCCCCTACTTTGCCGATTTATATTATATAATAATGATATATTAAAATCTAAAAAATGTCAAACAAAAATTACAAAAAA
Source organism: Cetobacterium somerae ATCC BAA-474 (assembly GCF_000479045.1). NCBI lineage: Bacteria > Fusobacteriati > Fusobacteriota > Fusobacteriia > Fusobacteriales > Fusobacteriaceae > Cetobacterium > Cetobacterium somerae. Next base: position 38,103 of record NZ_KI518074.1, on the reverse strand, counting down.
TATGAAGAAATATTTTTCACAAAGCCTTGTTTTAAGAGGGTTTGTTACAAAAATACAAAACGCATTATAAATTGTACAAAAGGATATATAAGTATGTTATAATTAAAAAAAGGTGGTGATTAAGATATATAAAGATATTTATAAAGAGATAGAACTTTTTAATATAAAGGGAGTTTCGAGTGCAACATATTCGAAGTTGAAAAAATTAAATATAGAAACACTCTATGACCTAATATATTATTTTCCGAGAGCTTATGACGACAGAACAAATATTAAAAAAATAGGTGAATTACGAGGGGATGAATATGTTGTATTAAAAGGAAATATAATGAATATATCTGCTCCTCCTACAAGAACAGGAATGAAAATGATAAAAGCAACAGTAAATGACGGAACAGGAGTTCTCGAAGTTGTATGGTTTCAAAGGCCTTATTTAAGAAATAGTTTAAAAATAGGAGAAGAATATATTTTTATAGGAAATGTAAAAAGAGGATATACATTTCAAATGGTAAATCCAGAGTTTAAATTGTATAAAGGACAAGAAAATACTGGAGAAATATTACCTATTTACAGCGCTATAAAAGACTTGAATCAAAACAGTTTAAGAAGAGTTTTAAAAGAGGCGTTAAAAAATTATTTAGATATATTTCAAGAAAATATACCAGATGAAATAATAAAAAAATATAAACTTATGAATAGAAAAAATGCTTTAAAAGAGATTCATTATCCAACAAATCCAAGAAATTTAGAGGAAGCAAAAAGGCGTTTTGCAATAGAAGAACTTTTAATATTGGAGATGGGAATACTTCAAAAGCGTTTTGAGATAGATTTAACTAATGCTGGACTATATGAAATTGAGGGAAATAAAAAGTTAGTTTCAAAGTTTTTAGAAAGTTTACCTTTTTCACTAACAACTGCTCAAAAAAAAGTTATAACAGAGATATATAAAGGTATAAATGCTGGAAAAATAATAAATTATTTAATTCAGGGAGATGTAGGAAGCGGAAAAACAATAGTTGTTGTACTACTTCTTTTATATATGGTAGAAAACGGTTATCAGGGAGTTTTGATGGCTCCAACAGAGATTTTAGCAACGCAACATTACCTTTCTATTTATGAGACTTTAGAATTGTTAGGGGTAAAAGTTGAACTTTTAACAGGAAGCGTAAAAGGAAAGAAGAAAATTGAATTGTTAGGTAGAATAAAAACAGGGGAAACAAATATTGTAGTAGGAACTCATGCTATAATAGAGGATAGTGTTGAATTTCAAAAATTAGGATTAATAGTTATAGATGAACAGCACAGATTTGGAGTTTTACAAAGAAAAAGACTTAGAGATAAAGGTGTTTTAGCAAACCTTATTGTTATGAGTGCAACTCCTATTCCAAGATCTTTAGCTTTGAGTATATATGGAGATTTGGATGTAGCAGTAATAGATGAGTTACCTCCTGGAAGAAAACCTATAAAAACTAAATGGATTAGTGAAGAAGAGGATGAAGAAAAGATGTATCACTTCATAGATAAAAAATTAAAAGAGGGACGTCAAGCATATTTTGTAGCTTCTTTAATAGATGAAAGTGAAAAGCTTTCAGCCAAATCCACAGAGGAGTTGTATAATGAAGTTTTAAAAAACTTACCAGGATATAGAGTTGGAATTTTGCATGGAAGAATGAAGAATAAAGAAAAAGATGAAGTTATGCATCTCTTTAAAAATAATAAATTAGATATACTAGTTTCTACTTTAGTTATTGAGGTTGGAGTAAACGTTCCTAACTCAAGTATAATGGTAATAACAAACTCTGAACGTTTTGGGCTAGCAACCCTACATCAACTTAGAGGGAGAGTTGGAAGAGGAGAACATCAATCTTATTGTTTCTTACTTTCCAATACAGAAAATGATAATTCAGCAGCAAGACTTAAAGTTTTAGAAAGTACTGAAGACGGATTTAAAATAGCAGAGGAAGATTTAAGATTAAGGAAAGCTGGAGAAATTTTTGGGGTAAAGCAAAGTGGATTGAGTGACTTGAAATTTATAGATATAGTTCATGATGTTAAAACAATAAAGTTAGTTAAAGATATTTGTATGGAATACTTAAAAGAAAATAAAGGTAAAATAAATAATCAAGTTCTACAATGGGATATTGATGAAAAGTTTAACAAAAGTTTGACCTCTTAAAAGAGGTTATGATAGAATATGAGGTAAAATTAATTAAAAAAAGTGGAGGATAAGATGAGATTAAGTAAATATTATGTAAAAACTCTTAAGGAAACTCCTAAAGAGGCAGAAGTAATAAGTCATAAATTATTACTTAGATCAGGAATGATCAAAAGATTAGCAAGTGGAGTTTATACATACCTTCCTTTAGGTTTAAAAGCTTTAAAAAAAGTTGAAAACATTGTAAGAGAAGAGATGGATAGAGCAGGAGCTCAAGAGATATTCATGCCAGTGTTACAACCAGCGGAACTTTGGAAAGAAAGTGGAAGATGGGATGTAATGGGTGCTGAAATGATGAGAATTCAAGACAGACATTCAAGAGAGTTTGCATTAGGACCAACTCATGAAGAGGTAATAACAGATATTATTAGAAATGATATATCATCTTATAAGTCTTTACCATTAAACTTATATCAAATTCAAACTAAATTCAGAGATGAGAGAAGACCTAGATTTGGACTTATGAGAGGAAGAGAGTTTATGATGAAAGACGCATACTCATTCCATGCTAGTAAAGAGTCTTTAGATGAAGAATTTGAAAATATGAAAGCTGCTTATACAAGAGTATTTGAAAGATGTGGACTTAAATTTAGAGCAGTTGAAGCAGATTCAGGAGCAATTGGTGGAAGCGGATCACAAGAGTTTCATGTTCTAGCAGAGTCAGGAGAGGACGAAATCATTTACTGTACATCATGTGATTATGCAGCAAACGTTGAAACAGCAACAAGTACAATAGTTGAGTTACCAAAAGCTGAAACTTTAGATATTAAATTAGTAGATACGCCAAACGTATCAAAAATTGTTGATGTTGTGGAATATTTAAATGTACCTGTAGAGCAAACTGTAAAAGCTATGATGTATAAAGATGTCGTAACAGATGATGTTTATATGGTTCTTATAAGAGGAGACTTCGAAGTTAATGAAGTTAAGCTAAAAAATATAATTGATACGATAGATGTTGTATTACTAACTGACTCAGAAATTGAGGATTTAGGATTAATAAAAGGATTTATAGGACCAGTTGGTGCTGATTTAACAAAAATAAAAGTTATAGCTGATAAGAGTATTGTAGGAATATCTAATCACACAGCAGGTGGAAATAAATTAGATACACACTATATAAACGTTAATTATGGAAGAGACTATGAAGCAGAAGTAGTTGCTGATGTAAGAACGGTAGTAGTTGGAGAAAAGTGTCCTAAGTGTGGAGGAGAGCTTGCAAGTGCAAGAGGAATTGAAAGTGGACATATATTTAAACTAGGAGATAAATACTCTAAAGCATTAAATGCATCATTCTTAGATGAAAATGGAAAGAGTCAAATTATGGAGATGGGATGTTATGGAATAGGAGTTTCTAGAACTATGGCATCAGCAATAGAGCAAAACAATGATGAAAATGGAATTATTTGGCCATCAGCAATAGCTCCATTTGTAGTTGAAGTAATACCAGCAAATATGAAATCTGAAGAGCAAGTGGCATTAGCAGAAGAGATTTATAAAAATTTCCAAGACAGTTGCATAGATGTAGCTTTAGATGATAGAGATGAAAGAATTGGATTTAAATTTAAAGATGGAGATTTAATTGGATATCCATTTAAAGTTGTAGCTGGTAAAAAAGCAGCTGAAGGAATTGTTGAGTTAAAAATTAGAAGAACTAATGAAACTTTAGAAGTTTCTAAAGATGAAGTTGTTTCAAAAGTAAAAGAATTAATGAAGCAGTACTAATAAATAAAAAGAAGGAGAGTAATTGCTCTCCTTCTTTTTATTTACTTTGAGTAAGAACCCAGATAAGTTAAAATTTTCTTTTTAATTCTTTGAATAGTATTGTCTATTTTTTTTGGAGGTTCATTTAAAAAATCAGCAATCTCAACATAAGTATACTCTTTGCATAAATACGTAAAAACTTTTTTCTCTAGAGTACTTAGATTTTCTTCAAGGAAACCAGTTAGAAGATTAACTAACTCTTTACCTAAAAAGATATCTTCAGGTGAATAAAATCCTAGAGAAGGACGCGAGTAATGAATACTTTCCTCTTGTGCAGAATAACCTTCACCTTGCATTGCAAGATTTAGATTTTTGTATTTATCAGAGTTATGATTTTTAACAGCTGTAATCATTTGTCTTCTAATACAAAGATTTGCAAAAGTACTAAAACACGCGTTCCTAGTTTCGTCGTAAGATTTAATAGCTTTAATAAGACCTATTAATCCTTCTTGCATTAAATCGTCACTATCTCCACCTTTAAGAAAAAATGAACGATTATTTTTATAGATTGCTCCTTGATACTCTTTGATAATTTTTTCAATTGATTCTTCATCTCCGTTTTGTGCTAAAATTATATCTTCTTTTTCAATCATAGTCATGTCCCCCGACCTTTCTAGAAATTAAATAAAAAATAAAAAAAGCTAAACATTTAAAAGAACCCTTATAAAAAACAATACTATATTAATATGATACCAAAAAAAACTATACTTATCTATATTTCAAATTTTCTAAAACTCAGTTATTATTTGGATTGTAAATTTAAAAATTAGATAAATAAAAAATTAAAGAAGGAAAAATAGAGAAAAGACATAATAAAATTAAAAGAGTATTTTATTATGTGGAGGTGTAGGAAATATGTTAGATGGAATTAGTAAAAAAGCTACAGATTTAGACTATGCAATACAAAGTTTAAAGGAGGAGCTACAGGCAGTGGATGATTATAACCAAAGAGCTGAAATGGCAGTAGATCCTGAACTTAAAGAAATTATGATTCATAATAGAAATGAAGAGATGGAGCATGCTGTTATGATAGTTGAATGGCTAAGAAGAAATCAATTTGAATTCGGAAAAGAGATGGAAGATTATATATTTAGACAGGGAAAAATTGTAGGAATAGAAGCTCAATTAATGGGAAGAAATGGTGGAAATGAGCAAAATTCAGGAAGCAGTGAAGTAGTAGCAGATGTAAAATCATTAAATATAGGTTCATTAAAAGGATAAGGAGGAATAATATGGATTTTCTAAAAAAAGAATTAGCACCAATTAGTGGGAAAGTTTGGAAAGATATAGAGGAAAGAGCAAAAGAGGTTTTAACAACTCAGTTATCAGCTAGAAGATTTGTAAGAGTAACAGGACCTATTGGAAAAGAAAAAGGTGGAGTAAATACAGGAAGATTAGCAATACATAAAAAAGGTGATTTAAGTTACGGTGTTTATCAAACACAACCTTTCGTAGAAAATAGAATAACTTTTAAGTTAAGTAGATGGGAATTAGACAATTTTGAAAGAGGAGCTAGAGATATTGATTATACAAATTTAGATGAAGCTTTGAAAAATGCAGCTAAATTTGAAGAAGAGGCAGTATATTTTGGATTAGATGAAGCTTGTATAGTAGGGTTGTTAAAAGATGAAAAACAAGCTTTAGATTTTGGAAAAACAGAACAAGAAACAATAAAAAATTTAATGTACGGAGTTTCAAAATTAAGAAATACAGGATTTAGTAAAGGACCTTATGCATTAGTTGTAGGTCTTGAAAAATTTATATATTTAAATATGGTAAATTTAAATGATTCGTTAGCAAAAAGATTAGAAAAGATATTAGGGATGCCAATAATAGTTTCAAATAGTATAACTGGAGGATTATTAGTTCCTTATGATAATGAAAATATTGAGCTTGTATTAGGAGAAGATTTTTCTTTAGGGTATCAAGGACATACAAATCAAGAAGTGGAGTTATTTATAACAGAAACATTTACATTTAGAGTATTAGATAATACGAGAGTTATAAGCTATAAATAATAAAAGAAAAAGGAGATAACTATTAGTTATCTCCTTTTATATATTTAAAATGCTTTTTACCAGATATTGAATCTATAACCTACAGAAAGAGTAACTCTCTCATAGTCGTTATCGAATTTCATACTGTCTGGACCGTCACTAACTTTAGTTTTAGCATAGTTAGCACCATAAAGGATATCTACGTTAAAGTCCTCATATTGAACTCCAACACCAGCTGCCCAATATAATCCATCGTCAACTTTTGTACCATAGCTAAAGTCTGGTCCATCAACATCTTTTGAATTAAAGTTAAATGAGTAACCAACGTTAGCTTTAATATATGGAGTTGCAGCCCAATCCCAGTAGTTGATATCATATCTACCAGTTACATAAACTGGAACTGAAGAGAACTCTGCTCCAGAAACATTATCAGTAGATTTTCTTTTCATATGATGCTGATAAGCAACACCAAGACCTAAATCAAAGTAGTCCCAAGATTTGTAAGCTTCAATAGCTAACTCTCCACCAAAATCTTTAGTTTTCTTAGAAAGATTAGTGTCATAATTTTCATGTCTGTTGAAGTTTCCGTATTCACTCCAGAAATCCCATCCAGCTCTTAAGTTAATAAATCCCCAAGGGTTTTCAACAACAGGAGCTACAACAACTTCTTCAATAATAACAGGCTCAGCTACAACTTCTTTAGAACTTGTAACAGGAGCAGCCACTTCTTTTGCTTGAGCAACAGCAGCAAAAGCGAATAAAGAACATGCTAAAAGTGTTAATTTTTTCATAAAAATAAACCTCCTCGTTTTAATTAATCTCCTAAAATTAAAAATGGAATTAATAATTTTACCATTCTGTAACATATATACTCCAAAAAAATAGATTTCTTTTTTTTTGAGTAATAATTTTGTAATAGAAAATAACTTGTGATATAATTTTGTTTAGAAAGTATAGAGTTTAGGTAGGAAGTGAAAGATGGAAAAATATAAAGAAGTTATAGAAATAAAGGTTGAAGAAAAAGATAAGGGAAAAAGATTGGATGCTTTTCTAAATGAATTTTTTGAAGATGCTACGAGAAGTTATATTCAAAAGTTAATCGATAATGAAAATGTAGCAATAGATAATAAATCTAAAACGAAAAGTGGAAATAAACTCAAAGGAAAAGAAACGATAATAGTAAAAATTCCTGAAGATGAAGTACTAGAAGTGTTACCTGAAAATATTCCAATAGATATAGTATATGAAGATAAAGATATGGTTATAATTAATAAAGATCCAGGAGTGATTGTTCATCCAGCTCAAGGGTACTATACTGGAACTTTGGTTAATGCAGTTCTTTATCATATAAAGGATTTATCTACAATAAATGGAGTTATTAGACCTGGAATTGTCCATAGATTGGATAAAGATACAAGTGGATTGATAGTTATAGCTAAGAATGATATAGCTCATGTAAAATTAACTGATATGTTTAAAGATAAAACTATTGAAAAAAGATACGTTTGTATATGTAAAGGGAATTTTAAAAATATAGGTGGTAGAATAGAAACTTTAATTGGTAGAGATTCTAAAGATAGAAAAAAAATGGCTGTTGTAACAGAAAATGGGAAAATAGCAATAACTAATTATGAAGTTATAGATAGCGTACAGGGATTCTCTTTAGTAGAAGTAGGAATAGAAACAGGTAGAACTCATCAAATAAGAGTGCATATGAAAAGTTTAAACCATCCTATTTTAGGAGATGAAGTTTATGGAAGTAGTTCAGATTTAATAAAACGACAAATGCTTCACTCTTATTATTTGAAATTTAATCACCCTATAACAGGAAAAGAAATGGTAGTTTTAGGAGAGTTGAAAGAGGATTTTAAAGATGTGGCAAAGAGGCTAAAATTAGATATAAATAAGATAGCAAGATTGCAGAAATAATAAAAGGAAAAATATAGATGTATAGGTACAACCTATAAATAGTGGAGATGAAATGGATATAAAAAATACAATGTATCTTTTTGATTTAGAAAATGGAGATATCATAGGAGTAGATGAAGCTGGAAGAGGACCATTAGCAGGACCAGTAGTTGCAGCAGTAGCTAAATTAAAAAAGTATGATGAGAAGTTAGATAAGATAAATGATTCTAAGAAATTAACTGAAAAAGTTAGAGAGGAACTTTTTGATGTTATTATGGATAATTTTTATATAGGTATAGGAATTGCTGATGTTAAAGAGATAGATGAAATAAATATATTGAATGCTACATTTTTAGCTATGAGAAGAGCGATAAAACAAATAGAAAAAGAAACAACATTCGAAAAAGTTTTAGTAGATGGAAATCATAAAATTAGAGAATATGAAGGCGAACAAGAACCTGTAATAAAAGGTGATTCGAAAAGTTTAGCCATAGCAGCAGCTTCGATAATAGCAAAAGTTACTAGAGATAGAATGATGCTTGAAACAGCAAAACTTTATCCAGAATATACTTTTGAAAAACATAAAGGGTATGGAACAAAAGCTCATCGTGAAATGATATTAGAAAAAGGACCTATTGAAACAGTTCATAGAAAAAGTTTTTTAAAGAAAATTTTAGGAGAGTAAAATATGAATAAAAGAAGCAAGGGTAAGATTTATGAAGAAAAAGGTAAAGAATACTTAGAAAACATTGGAGTGAAGGTGTTGGCTATGAATTATCAAGGTTCCTTTGGAGAGATAGATATAATCGGATACGATGAAACGACCCTTGTTTTTTTTGAAGTTAAATATAGAAAAAACTTATCTTTTGGAATGCCACAAGAGGCGATAGATAAAAAAAAGATGAAAAAGATATATATAACAGCAAAAGAGTTTATAAGAAGAAATAGATTGGAAAATGAAAAAATAAGATTTGATGCAGTAGTTTTTCTAGGTGAAAAAATAGAATGGATTAAGAATATTTTTTGGGGTGATGAACTTGGATTATAAATGTTTAAAGTGTGGAAGTGATAGATATATAGTCAAAACTGCAGTGATACCAGAAAAAAGCCCTGGATTAAAAATAGAGATTGGAACGTACTATGTAAAAACTTGTGTAGAATGTGGTTATACGGAGTTTTATTCAGCGAAAATAGTAGATAAAGAGTTCGCAAAAAATAAAAAAGGCAAAAGATATGCTAAAGCAACTCCTTAGAAAACTATTATTTGATAATACCTGTTCTTTATGTGGGTGCCATCTCGAAAATAAAGGGTATTTGTGTTCTAAATGTATTATAAAACTAGAAAAAATGAGTGACTTAAAACAAAGAGAAAACTTATACTATTTATATTATTATACAGATGTAAAAAAAATAATTTTTGACTTAAAATTTAAAAACAGAAAAGGTGTTGCAAACAGTCTAAGTAGACATGTAAAAGAGTCTATAGAACAGATTCAAATAAAAGAAGAGATTGATGTGGTAATATCTGTCCCTGTGAATAAAAAGAGATTTCTAGAAAGAGGATATAATCAAGTTGATGAAATACTAAAATCAGCAGATATAAAATTTGAAAATATTGAAAGAATAAAAAATACAAAACATATGTATGAGATAAAAGAACATGAAAAAAGAAAAGAAAATGTAAAAAAAGCATTTAAAGTAACAAGAGATTATTTTCAAAAAAATATATTAATAGTTGATGATATTGTAACAACAGGTGCAACAATAAAAGAGATAGAAAAAGAATTTTTAGAAAATCAGAAGGCAAAAAGTGTAGTTTTTTTTACAATAGCTGTAGTGCGAGATTATTTTAAATGACTAAAATGAGGATGGGTAGAAATGGAGATTTTTATAAATGGTGAAAAGATAAATATAGGAATAAAGAATACAAAGTTATTGAATGTATTAGAAAAATTAGAGGCAAATGTAATTCAAAATGGTGAAGTTATTGTTGAATTAAAACTTGATGGAGAGATGGTGGATGGTAAATCTTTACCTTTAAATAAAAAAGTAAAGATTTTAGAGTTAACAACACGTTCACATAGAGAGATTTTAATAGAATCTTTATATCTTTTAGAGCCTTATTCTGATAGATTTTTTGAAAATTTATCTGAAGTAGAAGAAGAGATGAATGATATTGGAAAAATAATAGAGATGGTAAGTTTTGTTGAGTGGGTATTTGGAATAGTACTGTCTCTAAAAGAAGCAACGGCGATAGATTTATTATACTCTGATTACAACGAGTATGTAGAAGAGTTTAAGAAATATGCAGAAGAGATTTTCGAAGCCTTTAAAAAGGAGGATTTTGTAGGGATTATAGAGCTTTTAGAAGGAGCAATAGTACCATTACTAGAGGATTTATTAGCAAACTCAAAAGATTACCTAAAAGAGGTTTTAAAAGAAGAAGGTAGAAGAAAATTACTAAATTAGAGAAAAAAATACTCAAAATAGGATGAAAATATAGACAATGTCGTGCGTGTTAAAAAACTAGAAATTATGTTATTATAAAATTAAAATTAATAAAAAAGTTTTGGAGGGAGAAATCAATGAGAAAGACAATAATCGCAGGAAACTGGAAAATGAATAAAACAGTAGCAGAAACAAAAGCTACATTATCAGAGTTAAAAGAGTTAACAAATGGTGTAGAAGGAGTAGAAATTGTAATTGGAGCTCCATTCACAGCTTTAGAATCAGCTGTAAAAACAGTTGAAGGATCAAATGTTGCAATAGCTGCACAAAACATGCATCCAAAAGATTCAGGAGCATACACAGGAGAAATATCACCAGTTATGTTAAAAGAAATTGGAGTAAAATACGTTATATTAGGACATTCAGAAAGAAGAGAGTATTTCCATGAGTCTAATGCTTTCATTAATGAAAAAGTAAAGGCAGCTTTAGCTCACGATTTAATTCCAATATTATGTATTGGAGAAAAATTAGAGGAAAGAGAATCAGGAAAAACATCTGAAGTAAACGAAAAGCAAATTAGAGAAGGATTAGCAGGATTAACACCTGAAGAGGCAGTTAAAGTTGTTGTGGCATACGAACCAGTATGGGCTATAGGAACTGGAAAAACAGCTACACCAGAAATGGCAGAAGAGACTCATAAAGAGATTAGAGATGTATTAATAGCTATGTTTGGAGCAGAAGCAGCATCAGAAATGACAATCCAATATGGAGGATCAATGAATGCTAAAAATGCAGCAGAGTTATTAGCAATGGAAAATATAGATGGTGGACTTGTAGGAGGAGCTTCGTTAGATGCACCAACATTTATTCAAGTTATAAAAGCAGGAGCAAGATAATAAAAATTAGGAGGCTAAAAAATGGCTAAAAAACCTTTAATGTTAATGGTTCTTGATGGTTGGGGATACAACCCAAATGCAACAGAAAAAAATGCTATTGCAGAAGCAAAACCAGAAAATTTTGAAAGATTATTTAATACTTATCCACATACATTAATAAAAGCATCTGGAGAAGCTGTAGGATTACCAGAAGGACAAATGGGTAACTCTGAGGTAGGACACTTAAATTTAGGTGCTGGAAGAGTTATTTATCAACCTCTAGTAGAAATTACAAAAGAGATTAGAGATGGAGAATTTTTTGAAAAAGCTAAAGTTGTAGAAGCATTTAACTATGCTAAAAATAATGATAAAGCAATTCATTTCATGGGACTTTTATCAGATGGAGGAGTTCACTCTCATATTAATCACCTATTTGGATTATTAGAGATGGCAAAAAGAACAGGATTAACAAAAGTATATATCCATGCATTTATGGATGGAAGAGATACTGCTCCTACTTCAGGATTAGAGTTTATAAAAAAATTAGAAGAAAAAATAAAAGAGATAGGAGTAGGAGAAATTGCAACTATTTCTGGAAGATATTTTTCAATGGATAGAGATACTAACTGGGATAGAACAGAAAAGGCTTATGATGCTATAGTTGGAAAAGTAGAAGTAACTGAAAAAACTCCTGAACAAATTATAGAAGATTCATATGCTGAAAAAATAACAGATGAATTTATAAAGCCAGTTTTATTAACAAAATCTGGAGAAATCAAAAAAGGTGATGTTGTAATTAATTTCAATTACAGACCAGATAGAGCTAGACAAATAACAAGAGCTTTAACAGATAAAGACTTTAAAGGATTCCAAAGAGAATATTTAGAGCCTAAATACTACTGCATGAGACAGTATGATTCAACTATAGATGCAGAAATCATTTATACAGATAAAGACATAACTAACACTTTAGGAGAAGTTATATCAAATCACAACTTAACTCAGTTAAGAACAGCTGAAACTGAAAAGTATGCACACGTTACTTTCTTCTTTAACGGAGGAAAAGAAACTGAATTCAAAGGTGAAGAGAGAATATTAGTTGCATCTCCAAAAGTTGCAACATATGACTTACAACCAGAAATGTCAGCTCCAGAATTAACAAAGAAAGTTTTAGAAGCATTAGATTCTGATAAGTTTGATGTTATTGTAATGAACTTTGCTAATCCTGATATGGTTGGACACACTGGTGTATTTGACGCAGCTGTAAAAGCAATAAAAGCTGTTGATAAAGGTGTGGGAGAGATTGTTAATAAAGTTCTAGAATTAGATGGAACAGTATTAATAACAGCTGACCATGGAAATGCTGAAAAAATGGTAGACCCAGTAACAAATGAGGCATTTACTGCGCATACAACAAATGAGGTACCATTTATATATGTTTCTAATAATTTTAAAGGAGAACTAAACCATGGAAAGTTAGCTGACGTGGCTCCAACAATGTTAGAAATATTAAATATTGAGAAACCAGCTGAAATGAATGGAGTTTCTTTAATAAAAAAATAATTGACAGAGAAAACAAATAATGATACTATAATTTAAAGTTTCGAAAATTTAATATTTTAGGTAGAGGTTGCGAATAACAAGAGTAACTCAATAGAGCTGGACAGAGCGCTGAAGTTGAGAGAAAGGGAAGTTCGCCGAAATGAAGATTAAGTCAAAAATCTTTGTTGGGCATGTGAAAAATATTCATATGACTGTCATCAGATAGAATCTGGTGTTGTGCTATCCAAAATTTGTGATATATTTTGCAGATTAGCTACCGTATTTTCCATACGGTAGTTTTTTTTACCTAAAATTTCAGTGAAACTAAAATATAAAATTAAACTTGGAGGTTTTAGGATGAACAGAATAACAGAACTATTAAAATTAAGTCCAGTTGCTATATTAGCAATGTTAATGTTTATGGGATATGATGCTTTAATAGCAGCACCTATAGCAACAGTATATGCAGCATTAGTTGCAGGATTTGTTGAAAAGAAGAAAGTAAATGATATAATTGAAGCAGTTATAAATAATGCAAAAGAGATGCAGGTTGCATTTTTTATTTTAATGGTAGCATATGCTATGGCAGAAGTGTTCATGTCAACAGGGGTTGGAGCTTCTATTATAAATTTAGCTTTAAATGTGGGATTGACAGGGAGAACAGTAGCAGTTGTAGGAATAATCGTAACATCAGTTTTATCAATAGCAACAGGAACAAGCTGGGGAACATTTGCTGCTTGTGCACCGATATTTTTATGGCTTAACCATATTGTTGGAGGGAATATTGCTTTAACAGTAGGAGCAATAGCTGGTGGAGCATGTTTTGGAGATAACATAGGACTTATATCAGATACAACAATTGTAAGTTCTGGAATTCAAAAAGTTGAAGTAATAAAGAGAATAAGACACCAAGGATATTGGTCTGGACTAGTTTTAATATTAGGAATTGTAGCTTTTTATGTAGCTGGAGTAGCAATGGGATTACCTACAACTACAGGAGATGCAGCAACAGCTATTGGACAAATACCAGAAGAGGTTTGGACAGTACTTGCTGAAAAAAGAGAGTCTGCAGTTACGTTACTAAATCAAGTAAAAACAGGTGTACCAACTTATATGATAATACCATTAATTCTTGTTTTGATAGCAGCGTTTAGAGGATTAACAACACTTTTATGTTTGTTCATAGGAATATTTGCAGCATATATATTAGGTATGTTTGCAGGAACAGTTGAAAGTACAGGTGCATTTTTAAATCTACTATATTCTGGATTTGAGGGTGCAGGATCTTGGGTAATTGTAATGATGATGTGGGTTGCAGCATTCGGTGGAATAATGAAGTTGATGGATGCGTTTAGACCGTTATCAAATATAGTGGTTGCAGTTTCAAAAAATGTAAGACAATTGATGTTTTGTAATGGAGTACTATCTATATTAGGAAATGCTGGTTTAGCAGATGAGATGGCTCAGATAGTTACTATGGGACCAATTATAAGAGAGATTGTTGAGAAAAATGTTGAAGGTTCACCAGAGGATATTGAAACATTAAGACTTAGAAATGCGACATTTAGTGATGCTCTAGGAGTGTTTGGATCACAACTAATTCCATGGCATGTATATATAGGATTTTATTTAGGAATAGCTCAAGCTGTTTATCCATTATATAAATTTAGTGCAATGGATATAATCAAATTCAATTTCTTAGCATTAATAGCAGTATCAACAATTTTAATAGCAACATTAACAGGATTAGATAGATTTATTCCAAGATTTGGATTACCAAGTGAACCAAAAGTAAGATTAAAAAAGGCAACTGTAGAAAATTGTGTAGGTGAAAAAGCTTAAAAATTAAAACCCTTACTAAATAAAGTGAGGGTTTTTTTATTTACAAAAGGTTTTATATATGGTAAAATCTAAAGTAAAATAAAATTTCAGGAGGAATCTCTAAAATGATAGGTATAGGAATAGTAGGACTTCCAAATGTTGGAAAGTCAACTCTTTTTAACGCAATAACAAAAGCTGGAGCGGCAGAAGCAGCAAACTATCCGTTCTGTACAATAGAACCAAACGTAGGAATGGTAACAGTTCCAGATCAAAGATTAGATGAGTTATCAAAAATAATAAATCCTCAAAGAGTTCAGCACGCAACAGTTGAATTTGTGGATATTGCAGGTTTAGTTGAAGGAGCAGCAAAAGGTGAAGGTCTAGGAAATAAATTCCTATCAAACATTAGAACTACTGCTGCAATTTGTCAAGTTGTTAGATGTTTTGAAGATGAGAACATTATTCACGTAAGTGGAAGTGTAGATCCGATAAGAGATATTGAAATTATAAACGGAGAACTTATTTTAGCTGATGTGGAAACTGTTGAAAAAGCTATAGAAAAGCAATCAAAATTGTTCAAAGCAAAAAATAAAGAAGCTTTAGCATTAATGCCAGTTTTAGAAAAGTGTAAAGCACATTTAGATGAGTATAAGATGTTAAGAACACTTGCATTAACACCTGAAGAGCAAGAGTTAATGAGAACATATCAACTTTTAACACAAAAGCCAATGATGTTTGCAGCAAATGTATCAGAAGATGAATTAGCTACAGGAAATGAATATGTAGAAAAGGTAAAAGAATATGCAGCAGGTTTAGGAGCAGAAGTTGTTGTAGTATCTGCAAAAGTAGAATCAGAACTTCAAGAGATGGAAGAAGAGGATAAAAAAGAGTTTTTAGAGGCTTTAGGAGTAGAAGAGCCAGGATTAAATAGATTAATCAGAGCAGGATTTAAACTATTAGGACTACAAACTTATTTCACAGCAGGAGTAAAAGAAGTAAGAGCGTGGACTATAAAGATAGGAGATACAGCTCCAAAGGCAGCTGGAGAAATCCATACAGATTTTGAAAGAGGATTTATTAGAGCAAAAGTAGTTGGATATGAGGACTTTATAAAGTGTTCTGGATGGAAAGGAGCTCAAGAAGCAGGAGTTCTAAGACTAGAAGGAAAAGAATACATTGTAAAAGATGGGGACTTAATGGAGTTTTTATTTAATGTATAAAATATAAAAGGTTGTTAAGAAAAATTACTTGACAACCTTTAAAAAAACTAGTAAAATATTAAGGTATTGTAATTATAAGGAGGATAACATTGATAATCAAGCTTAGTGAAATTATTAATGAATCAGAGGTAGCCTTTGATTATGTTGAGAAGACTATGGATTCTATGGACACTCCAGAGGGTGTAACTATAAAAGGAAAAGCCTATAAAGAGGGAAATGGTTATGTAATTGAAGGGTCTTATAGAACAGTACTAAGATTAGAGTGTGTTAGATGTTTAGCAGAAATAGAACCTTTAATTCAAGGAGAATTTAAAGGAGAATATCTAGATCCAAAAGAATATTCTAAGTATATATCTAGTCTGAAGCCAGAAGAGGAGTTTGGAGACAAACATTTTGAAGAAGCTATAAACAGCGAAATAGATATCTCTGATCTGGTTAGAGAATATATAATACTTGATTTGTCACAATATGAGGCATGTCTTCCAGAGTGTTCAGATACTTCTGAAGTAGAAAAATACTCTAAAGAGGATGTTGACCCAAGATGGCAGCAATTATTAGACATAAAATTTTAAATTTTTAAATATGAATGTATTAGGAGGGAAACTAAGATGGCAGTACCTAAGAAGAAAACTTCGAAAGCTAAGAAAAACATGAGAAGATCTCACCACGCATTAACAGGTTCTACTTTAGCAACTTGTGACAAATGTGGAGCACCAAGAAGACCGCACAGAGTTTGTCTTGCATGTGGAGATTACAACGGAAAGCAAGTATTAGCTACAGAAGTAGAGTAATATCTTATAAAAAAAAGCGGGATAGTTAAATCTTGCTTTTTTTTATTTCCAAAAATATGATATAATAGTTAATAATTATATATTGATTGAGGAGAAAATATGAGAATTGCTTTAGATGCCATGGGTGGAGATTTTGCGCCTTTAGAAACAGTAAAAGGTGCTATACAAGCTTTGGATGAACTAAAAGGTTTAACTGTGGTTTTAGTTGGAAAAAAAGAAAAAATACAAGAAGAATTAGAGAAGTATACTTATGATAAAAATAGAATAGAAATTTACGATGCTAGAGAAATTATTGAGATGACAGATGATCCAATGTCAGCTGTAAGAACTAAAAAAGACTCGTCTATGAATAGAATGTTAGAATTAGTGAAATCTGGAGAGGTTGAAGCATCAGTTTCAGCAGGAAATACAGGAGCATTAATAAGTGCTAGTCAACTTAAACTTAGAAGAATAAAAGGAGTTTTAAGACCAGCAATAACAACAATATTTCCAAGTAAAAAAAGAGATATTGTTTTAATGGATGTGGGAGCAAATGCTGATTGTAGACCTGAGTTTATAAATCAATTTGCAACAATGGGAACTCTATATTATGAAGAGATGTTTGGTGTTTCAAATGCTAAAGTTGGATTGCTTAATATAGGAACTGAAGAAGGAAAAGGTAATGAAATTACAAGAGAGGCCTTCCATCTTTTGAAAAGTAATGATAAAATAAATTTTATAGGAAACATTGAAAGTAGAGAGATGATGGATGGAGAAGTCGACGTCATTGTAGCTGATGGTTTTACTGGAAATATGGTTTTAAAAACAGCAGAAGGAACTGCTAAATTTATATTTTCAATTTTAAAAGAAGAAATAAATAAAAGTACTTTAGGAAAAATAGGGGCTCTTTTATTAAAACCTATTTTAAAAAAATTAAAAGGAAAGCTGGATTCATCTGAGTATGGAGGAGCTCTTTTTTTAGGAATAAATGGAATTTCTATAAAGGCTCATGGAAACTCAACAGCTAGAGGAATCAAAAATGCTTTAAAAGTTGCCAATAAGTTTGCAGAAGACAAATTTATAGATAGATTAACAGAGGTAATGAAACAGAATCAAGGAGGAAGCGATGAAGCTTAAAAATGTAGGTATAATAGGGTTAGGAACTTATGTTCCAGAAAATGTAATGACAAATTTTGATTTTGAAAAAATTATAGATACATCAGATGAGTGGATTAGAACAAGAACAGGAATAGAAGAAAGAAGGTTTGCAAGTGCAGATCAAGCCACATCAGACTTAGGAGCAGAAGCATCAAAAAAAGCTTTAGAAAAAGCAGGACTTTCTGCAGAAGATATTGATATGATAATTCTAGCAACAACAACGCCTGATTATCCAATTCAAAGTACAGCATGTGTTGTACAAGAGTTAATAGGAGCTATAAACGCAGCAGCAGTAGATATAAATGCAGCATGTAGTGGATTTGTTTATGCTTTAACGATGGCAAAAGGTTTAATTGCTTCTGGAATGAATAAAAGAATATTAGTAATAGGAGCAGAGGTTCTATCTAAGTGTGTAGATATGCAAGATAGAAATACTTGTGTTTTATTTGGAGATGGAGCAGCAGCAGCAGTAGTAGCTGAAGTAGAAGAGGGATACGGAATGTTATCACAGTTCTTAGGAGCGGAAGCTGATGTAAAAGGAGCTCTTAGAACACCAGCAGGAGGAACAAGAAAACCGTTAAGTCAAGAAGTTTTAGATGAGAGATCAAATTTCTTACAAATGAAAGGACAAGATGTATTTAAATTTGCTGTAAAAGCTCTTCCAAAAGCAACATTAGAAGCGTTAGAGGGAGCTAATTTAAAAGCAGAAAATATAGATATGGTATTTCCACATCAAGCGAATGTTAGAATAATAGAGGCAGCTTCAAAAAGATTAGAAATTCCAATGGATAAGTTTTATTTAAACTTAAATAAATTAGGGAATACATCATCAGCTTCAATTGGATTAGCTTTAGGTGAAGCTTTAGATAAAGGTCTTGTAAAAAAAGGAGATACAATAGCATTAACAGGATTTGGAGCAGGATTAACATATGCTTCAATGATAATTAAGTGGTCTTACTAAATTTAAAATTGACAGAGTAGTAATAATATGGTATATTAAAAAACACATGTTATTTATAAAAAAGGAGTTAATATGAGCAAAATAGCTTTTGTTTTTCCAGGTCAAGGAACACAGTATGTTGGCATGGGAAAAGAACTTTATGAAAATAATGAATTAGCTAAAAAAGAGTTTGATAAAATCTTCTCTAATTTAGATTTTGATTTGAAATCAGTTATGTTTGAAGGTAGTGAAGAAGAATTAAAAGATACTAAGAATACTCAACCTGCAATAGTAGCAATGAGTTTAGTTTTAGAAAAAATGTTAAGAGAAAAAGGAATTGAGCCAAATTATGTAGCAGGGCACTCTGTAGGAGAGTATGCAGCAATTGGATCAGCAGGATTTTTATCTATGGAAGATGCTGTAAAGCTAACTTCTTTAAGAGGAAAAGCAATGAGCAAGGTATCAGGAGAAGTTGCAGGAACAATGGCAGCGATAATTGGACTTGATGCTGATAAAATAGTTGAAACTTTAAAATCAGTAGACGGAATAGCTGAGGCAGTTAACTTCAATGAACCTAAGCAAACTGTAATAGCGGGAGAAAAAGAAGCGATAGGAAAAGCTTGTATAGCTTTAAAAGAAGCAGGAGCAAGAAGAGCTATGGAACTATCAGTTTCTGGACCATTTCACTCAAGCTTAATGCAGCCAGCTGGTGAAATATTAAAAGAAGCTTTAGAAGAATTTAAATTTGAAGATTCTTCAGTAGTTTTAATTGCTAATACAACAGCAAAAGAGATTACAAAAGTTGATGAATTAAAAGATGAATTATATAGACAAAGCTTTGGACCAGTAAAATGGGTTGATACAATATTAGCTTTAAAAGAAGCAGGAGTAACTACCATATATGAAATTGGACCAGGAAAAGTATTAAATGGTTTAATAAAAAAGATTGATAAAGAGATTGAAGTTATCAATATTGAAAAACTTTCAGATTTAGTATAAAATACTAAAGATTATAAAACTTGAAAAAATATATTAAATTTGCTAATATATTAATATAAATAATTTAAAAATTAGGAGGAAAACACATGTTAGATAAAATAAGAGAAATAGTTGTAGAGCAATTAGGAGTAGACGCTGATCAAGTAACTTTAGAGGCAAACTTCGTAGAGGATTTAGGAGCAGATTCATTAGATACAGTTGAGTTAATAATGGCTTTCGAAGAGGAGTTCGACGTAGAGATTCCTGATACAGAAGCAGAAAAAATTAAAACTGTTCAAGACGTTGTAAACTACATTGAGTCAAATAAGTAAGATAAATTTAAAGGGGTATGAAAGTACCCCTTTAGTTATATTTTTTGGAAAAATAACGAAGAGGTGGATAAATAATGAGAAGAGTAGTTGTAACAGGAGTTGGTTTAATAACTTCACTAGGTACTGGGACGGAAAAATCTTGGGAAGCTATTAAGGCTGGAAAATGTGGAATAAAAGAGATTAAATCTTTTGATACAACAGAAAGTGCCGTTAAAATAGCTGGAGAAGTTACTGACTTTGACCCAACAGAGTTTGGAATAGAAAAGAAAGAAGTAAAAAAATTAGCTAGAAATACACAATTTGCAATTGCCGCTGCAAAAATGGCATTAGAAGACTCAGGACTTGTTATAGATGATAAAAATGCAACTAAAGTTGGAACAATAGTATCATCAGGAATTGGTGGAATAGAAATTTTTGAAGATCAATATGGAACAATGTTAGAAAAAGGTGTAAGAAGAATATCTCCATTTACAATACCAGCAATGATAAATAATATGGCATCAGGAAATGTTGGGATTTATTTTGGTGCAAAAGGACCAAATAAAGCTGTTGTAACAGCATGTGCTGCAGGAACTCATTCAATTGGTGATTCTTATGAAATGATAAAATCAGGAAGAACAGATGCAATGATTACAGGTGGTACAGAAGCATGTATTACAAAATTTGCAATAAATGCATTTGCAAATATGAAAGCATTATCAACAAGAAACGATGAGCCTGAAAAAGCTTCAAGACCATTTACAGCTGACAGAGATGGATTTGTAATGGGAGAGGGTGCAGGAGTTCTAATTTTAGAAGAGTTAGAATCAGCAAAAGCTAGAGGAGCAAAGATATATGCAGAAGTAGTAGGTTATGGAGAAACTTGTGATGCATACCATATTACATCACCAGCAGAAGGTGGAGAAGGAGCTACTAGAGCTTTTATTATGGCTATGGAAGAGGGGAATATAAAACCAGAAGAAGTAGGATACATTAATGCTCATGGAACATCAACACCTGCAAATGATAGAAATGAAACTGCAGCTATAAAGGATGCTTTTGGAGATTCAGCATATACTATGAATATATCTTCAACAAAAGGAGCTACTGGTCACGGGCTAGGAGCAGCTGGAGGAATTGAAGGAGTAATTTTAGCATTATCAATAGCAGAAGGAGTAGTGCCTCCAACAATAAATTTAGATAATCCTGATCCAGCATTAGATTTAAACTATACACCAAATGAAATGGTAAAAAGAGAAATAGAAGTTGGAATGTCAAGTTCATTAGGATTTGGTGGACACAATGCTGTAATCGCTATGAGAAAATATAAGTAAAAAGGAGAGAGATAAGTGAAAAGATCATACTTAGAATTAGAGGATAAAATAGGTTATGCCTTTAAAAATAAGGAGTTGTTAAAAAATGCACTTATCCATAGATCTTTTGGAAACGAACACGCTAAATATAGAAAACTAAATAATGAGAGACTAGAACTGCTAGGAGATGCAGTTCTAGATCTTATTGTGACAGAATATTTATATAAAAGTTACCCAAATGCTTTAGAGGGAGACTTAGCGAAACTAAAAGCTATGGTAGTAAGTGAGCCTGTATTGGCAAGAATATCAAAAAGTTTAGATTTTGGACAATATTTAATGCTGAGTAAAGGTGAAGAGTTAACTGGTGGAAGAGAAAGAAATTCGATATTAGGTGATGTTTTTGAAGCAATATTAGGTGCTATATATTTAGATTCAGACTTTATAGTGGCAAAAGATATAGCTATGAAATTTTTAAAGTATCCAATTGAACATATAAATGAAAATGAGGATATCTTAGATTTTAAAACAATATTACAAGAGTATAGTCAAAAAGAATACAAAATAATTCCAACTTATCAAGTAGTTAGTGAAGCTGGACCAGATCATTTAAAAGTTTTTGAGGTTGTTGCAGTTATAAAAGATGATTTAAAAGGTTATGGAAAAGGTAAAAATAAAAAAAGTGCAGAACAATCGGCAGCAAAAGATATTTGTAAAAAGTTAGGAGTAAAGCTTTATGAAACATTATAATATTCCAATTTTTATAAGTCATTTTGGATGTCCTAATGATTGTGTATTTTGTAATCAAAAAAAGATAAATGGTAGAGAGACAGACGTAACCACAGAGGATATAAAAAATATAATTGAAACATACTTAAAAACTCTTCCAAAAAAATCCAAGAAAGAGGTGGCTTTTTTTGGTGGAACTTTTACAGGAATTTCTATAAAATTACAAGAAGAGTATCTATCTGTAGTTTTTGAATATATAAAAAATGGTTTGATTGATGGAATAAGATTATCAACAAGACCTGATTATATTGACAAAAAAATAGTAGATATGTTAAAAAGATACGGAGTTACAACTGTAGAGTTAGGAGTTCAATCTTTAGATGAAAAGGTGTTGATAAAAACACATAGATTTTATCCAATGGAAAAAGTATATGAAGCTGCAAAATTAATAAAAGAAGCTGGAATTGAATTAGGAATACAGCTTATGCTGGGATTACCAGGATCAACTGATGAAAGTGATTTAGCTAGTGCTATTAAAACAGTTGAATTAAAACCAGATATTGCAAGAATTTACCCAACTTTAGTTATAAAAGAAACTGAAATGGCAGATATGTTTAAAAATGGGAGTTATATTCCGTTAAGTTTAGAAGAGGCTGTTAAAAGGTGTAAAAAAATATATTCGCTTTTAGATTATAATGATATAAACATTGTTAGAGTTGGTTTACAACCAACAGAGGAATTAAATGATAATGAAAATGTTTTAGGGGGACCTTTCCATCCAGCTTTTAGAGAGCTAGTGGTTGGAGAGATATATTATGATTTTCTTAAAGAGATATATGATAGAGAAAAAAAATTAGAAGTAGAAATTAATGAAAAGAATGTTTCCAAAATTGTAGGTATAAATAAAATTAATCGAGAAAAATTAGGAAAAGATTTAGTAATAAAAATGAATAATATGTTAGAGATAGATAGAATCAAAATAAATGAAAAAATTTACTCATGGAAACAGGTTCTTAGGGGAGAGATAAATGAACCAAGTGATAATAAATACCAATAAATTTAAAACAAGAGCTGCTGTTTTAGAAAATGGAAAAGTTATGGAGGTTCATATTGAAAGAGAGGGTGAAGGAACATTAAATGGGAACATATACAAAGGTAAAGTTGCTAATGTTCTTCCAGGTATGGAATCAGCTTTTGTCAATATTGGACTTGAAAAAAATGGATTTTTGTATGTTAAGGATTTGAGAGATTTTGAAGAAAAATATTTAACTGGAATAGTAAATAGCGGAAAACCAATAGAAGAGCTATTAAATGTTGGAGATGAAGTAGTTGTTCAAGTTTTAAGTGATCCTAGAGGTAGTAAGGGTGCAAGAGTAACAACGCACTATACTATACCTGGGAAATTTTTGGTTTTAATGCCGAATAATAATCATATAGCTATATCGAAAAAAATAAAAGATGAAACAGAAAGAGAACGACTAGAGAAGTTATTCTCAGAAATAGTTCCAGAGGGTATGGGTGTTATAATAAGAACAGCAGCCGAAGGAAAAAGTATCTACCATTTTGAAAAAGAATTGCAATATCTAATAAAAAAATGGGAAGAGATAGAGGTTAGAATAAAGAAAGCAAAAACAGGTGAGCTACTATATAAAGACAATGGTATTGTTAGTAAAGTTTTACGTGATATTATAGGTAATGATATTGATGAAATAGTCGTAGATAATGAAGATGTTTATTGGGAGATCATAGACTATATAAGAGCTTTTAGTGAAGGGATACCAAAAATGAAAATAAAACTCTATACAGAAAAAGAGGAGATATTTTATAAATATGGTATTCAAAAAGAGATAGAAAAATCACTAGAAGTAACAACAATGTTAGAGTGTGGTGGTTCTATTGTAATTGAAAAGACAGAAGCTTTGGTAAGTATAGATGTTAATACTGGAAAAAATATAGGAACTATGAATTTAGAGGAAACCGTAGTTAAAACCAATATAGAAGCAGCAG
Source organism: Cetobacterium somerae ATCC BAA-474 (assembly GCF_000479045.1). Lineage (NCBI taxonomy): Bacteria > Fusobacteriati > Fusobacteriota > Fusobacteriia > Fusobacteriales > Fusobacteriaceae > Cetobacterium > Cetobacterium somerae. The sequence goes on along the minus strand of NZ_KI518074.1, from coordinate 14,110 downwards.
TAGAAATAGCTCGACAGCTGAGAATAAGAAATTTAAGTGGAATTATTATTATTGACTTTATTGATATGAAAGTTGAAGAAGATAAACAAAAAGTATTGAAAGTATTAGAAGAGAGTTTAGCAAAAGATAGAGTTAAAACAAATATAATTCATTTTACAGATTTAGGACTAGTAGAGATGACTAGAAAAAGATTAGGAAAACCTTTGAGTTACTATTTTCAAGACGAATGTCCACTATGTAAAGGAACAGGGAAAATAAAGGGAAGTAGAGCTATTGTAGAAAATATAATAAAAGAACTAAAAGACATAGTTAGTGAAAAAGATATAAAAAATGTAAAGATAATCACAAAATCTTCAGTTAAAGAAAAAATAGAGGAGATATATTTTGATTTTATTAAATCTCTTTTGCAAGCTTCTGGAAAAACAATAGAAATAACAACAAAAAATAGAGATTTACTAAAAGATTACGAAATACTATTAGAAAGTTAGGTGCAGGATGAAATTAGCTTTATACTCAGGAACATTCGACCCAATAACAAAAGGTCATAAAGAGATAATAAAAAGAGCAAGTAAAATGTGTGATAAATTAATTGTTGCAGTTTTAAATAATAGTACAAAAAAAACTTTGTTTTCTTTAGAAGAGCGTAAAGAGATGGTAGAGGAAGTTTTAAAAGATATAGAAAATATAGAAGTAGTTGAACACAGTGGTCTTCTAGCTAATTATATGAATGAGATAGGTTGTAAGTATATAATTAGAGGATTGAGAGCAGTTATTGATTATGAGTATGAGCTATCACTGGCATATGGAAATTATGATATTTCAAATGGTGAAATTGAAACAGTTTTTATTCCAGCATCAAAAGAATATTTATATGTAAGCTCTTCAGTTGTTAGAGAATTAGCGTTATATAAAGGGAAATTAGATAATTATTTAGATGAAGTTGTAATAGAGAAGATAAAAAAAAGATTTGAGGAGTAAAAATGGCAAAGGCAAAGAGTTTTTATGTATGTAGTGAGTGTGGATTTAAAACGATAAAGTGGATGGGTAAATGTGATGGCTGTGGAGAATGGGGAACTTTTGAAGAAGAGATTGAAATTTCACCAATTGCAGCAAAAAGCATAAAGTCATCTACAAATTCCCTTGTTAATATACAGGAAAAAGTAGTATCTTTTGCCAATGTACAATTAGAAAAAAACTTTAGATATAAAACTAAAATTTCTGAATTTGACAGGATTTTAGGTGGAGGATTAGTAAAGGGAGAGGTTGTTTTAATAACTGGAAATCCTGGTATTGGAAAATCAACACTTCTTTTACAAACAGCTAAAGAGTATACAGAGTATGGCGATGTTTTGTATGTATCTGGGGAGGAATCACCTGCTCAAATAAAGTCTAGAGGAGAGAGACTTGGAATATATTCAGAAAACTTATATTTGATGTCAGAAACTGATATCCAAAGTATATATGAGTATGTTATTACAAAAAAACCTAAAATAGTTATTGTTGATTCCATCCAAACACTGTATAATTCAGAGGTAGACTCTATTCCAGGAACACCAACTCAAATAAGAGAGTGTACTTTAAAAATAATTGAACTTGCTAAAAAGAATGATGTTTCGTTTTTTATAGTTGGTCATATAACAAAAGATGGAAAGGTAGCTGGACCAAAGTTACTTGAACATATGGTGGATGCTGTGTTTCATTTTGAAGGAGAAGAAGGGCTTTTTTACAGAATATTGAGAAGTTTGAAGAATAGATTTGGATCTACAAATGAGTTAGCAGTATTTAGTATGGAAGATACAGGGATACACGAAGTAAAGAATTCATCAGAGTTTTTTTTAAGTGAAAGAGATGAAAAGAATATAGGTAGTATGGTGGTACCAGTATTAGAAGGAACCAAAGTTTTTCTTTTGGAAATTCAAACACTGCTTACTGATTGTACTATTGGAATTCCGAAAAGAATCGTTCAGGGATTTGATAGAAATAGAATGCAAATATTAACAGCAATTGCAGAAAAAAGAATGGGATTACATTTGGGAATGAAAGATCTTTTTATAAATATACCAGGTGGACTTTCTATAAATGATCCAGCAGCTGATTTAGGAGCTCTTATATCAATTGTTTCTTTATATAGAAACGTAGCTATTAGTCAAAAAATAGCAGCTATAGGGGAGCTGGGGTTAAGAGGTGAAATTAGAAAAGCATTTTTTATAGATAGAAGATTAAGAGAACTTGAAAAACTTGGTTTTAAAGGTGTGTACGTTCCTGAGGCTAACAGAAAAGAGATTGAAAAAAATAGTTATAAATTGAAAATAATATATTTAAAAAATTTAGAAGAATTTTTAGAGAGGATGAGTAAAGATGAATAACCCAGAATTCTTAGAGATTCTTTCTCTTTTGGCTCCAGGGACAAAGTTAAGAGAGGGGATATATAACGTTTTAGATGGTGAAATGGGAGCTTTAATAGTTGTCGGTTTAGATTCTGAAGTTCAGAAAATAATGGATGGTGGATTTGAAATAAATTGTGAATATACACCAGAAAAACTATTTGAACTTTGTAAAATGGATGGAGCTATAATATTAGACTCTGATATAACAAGAATACACTCTGCAAATGTACATTTGCAACCAAGTATGAGATTTTCTACAAATGAGAGTGGAACAAGACATAGGACCGCTCAAAGAGTAGCTAAACAAACAGATAAGTTAGTTATAGCTGTATCAGAAAGAAAAAAAGTTGTAACAATATATAAAGGCGAAATGAAGCATAGACTTAGAAGTACTTCAGATTTAATGGGAGAAGCTTCTCAAGGACTAAATACATTAGAGCGTTATCGTTTTGTTTTAGATAAAGCTTTAGGAAACTTAACAATTCTTGAATTAGATGATTTAGTAACATTGTATGAAGTAACTGTTGTGCTTCAAAGATTTGAAAAGGTAACAAGAATATTCCAAGAGATGAATGCCTATATGACAGAATTAGGAGTAGATGGAAGACTTGTTAGATTACATCTAAACGATTTAATTCAGGATATTGAAAGTGAAAAAGAGGATTTCTTAAGAGATTATTGGAATTACTCAAATGCTCCTTTTGATTTAGATGAGATAACAGATAGATTATCTAAACTTACAGATGATGAATTAAAAGAGTTAGAAAAATTATCAGCAGTATTAGATTATGGAAAAACATATTCAGCTTTAGGAAATAGAGTGACACCAAAAGGATATAGAATTTTAGATAAAATAACAAAATTAACGAAGAGAGATATAGATAAAATAGTAAATAATTATGGTAACTTATCTAAAATTCAAGAAGCTTCAACTGAAGAACTTTTAGAAATTAAAGGTATCAGTAAATTTAAAATAAAAGCTATTCAAACAGGTTTAAAAAGATTGAAAGTAACTGTTGAATTAGAAAAGTAAAAATCCACTAAAAAAAGTGGATTTTTTTTTATTAATATGCTATTATCATACTATAGGGGTGTACCCTATAAAATAGGAGGTGTTTAAAGTGGAAAAAAGATATAGAGTTGGAAATGTAACTTGTCAAAGTTGTGTAGCTTTAATTGAAAAAATATTAAAATCAACAAATGGTATTGAAGAAGCTAGAGTGAATTTGGCTACTGAGGAGTTAGTTGTAAAATTTGATGAAAAAGTTATAAAAGAAGATGAAGTAAAAAATAAAATAGTACCTTTAGGATATAGCTTAGATGAGATTAAAGATTTAAAAACAGTTACATTTATTATAAAAGGTTTACATTGTCAAAGTTGTGTAGGAACAGTTGAAAAAATTGTTTCAGGGATGAAAGGGATAGAATCAATAGCTGTTAATTTAGCCACAGAAAAAGCAACAGTTTCATACGATTCAACTATAGTAAAATTATCAGAAATTTTTCATATGATAGGGAAGTTTGGATATACTGGAGAAAGAATAACAGAAGAAGTCGTTGATAGAAGGGCTGAAGAGAAAAAATTAGAATTAAAAAAAGAGTTTAATGAATTTTTAGTAGCAATAATATTCGGAGCAATAATTTTTTATATATCTATGGGAAGTATGATAGGATTACCAGTTCCAAATGTAATTCATTATGATGTAAATCCATTACTTTTTGCAATGGTTCAATTAATACTTTCTATACCTGTTGTTTATGTTGGGAGAGATTTTTATATATCAGGATTTAAAAAGTTAAAATCGAAAGCTCCTAGTATGGATTCTTTAATAGCTTTAGGAACAGGAGCAGCTTTTGTATATAGTATTTATGGAACGTTTAAAATATACGAAGGTGATATTCAGTTTGTTCATAATCTTTATTATGAATCAGGTGTAGTAATAATTGCTTTGATTTCTTTGGGTAAATATTTAGAAAATGTAAGCAAAGGAAAAACATCAGAAGCTATAAAAAAATTGATGGGCTTACAAAGTAAAAGAGCAAACCTTTTTAGAGATGGTAAAGTGGTAACTGTGGATATTGAAGAGGTAGAAGTTGGAGACGTTCTTTTAATTAAACCAGGAGAATCTATACCTACAGATGGAGTTGTTGTAGATGGAATTTCTAGTGTTGATGAAGCTATGCTAACTGGTGAAAGTATTCCTGTAAAAAAAATAGAGGGAAGTAAAGTTTATGGTGCAACAATAAATGGAACAGGAAGCTTGAAAGTGAAAGTTACTGAAACAGGTGAGAATACAACTCTTTCAAGAATAATAAGACTTGTTGAAAATGCTCAAGGGTCAAAAGCTCCAATAGCAAGAATGGCTGATATAATATCAAGCTATTTTGTACCAATAGTTATAGGGATAGCTATAATATCAAGTTTAATTTGGTATATTGTAGGAAGTTTAGGATTAGTATCTTTAAATGCTACACCAAGTGTATTTGCATTAACTATATTAATATCTGTTTTAGTAATAGCTTGTCCTTGTTCGTTAGGTTTGGCAACTCCAACAGCTATAATGGTTGGAACGGGTAGAGGTGCTGAATTAGGAATTTTAATAAAATCAGGAGAGGCTTTAGAAAAAACATGTAAAGTTGATACTGTTGTATTTGATAAAACAGGAACAATAACAGTTGGAAAACCAACAGTGACAAATATACTTTCAAATAGACTAGAAGAAAATGTACTTTTAAAAGTTGTGGGAAGTTTAGAACAAAACTCAGAACATCCATTGGCTGATGCAGTTATAAGAGAGGTTAATTTAAGAAAGTTAGATATGTTTAGTGTAAGAAGTTTTAACTCTATAACAGGAGAGGGAGTAACAGGGACTTTAGAAGATACACCTGTTGGAGATGTAGAAGTAATTGTAGGAAATAAAAAAATAATGGATAGATATTCTATAAATATAGATGAGCATATAAAAGAGGGAGAGGAACTTTTTGATCAAGGAAAAACAGTGATATATATAGCTGCTAAAGATACATATTTAGGTATGATTGCCATAGCAGATAAAGTAAGAGAAAGTTCTAAAAGTGTAATTGAAGAGTTAAAAAATATTGGAATTGATGTTATAATGTTAACTGGTGACAACGAAAGAACAGCTAAAGCTATAGCTAAAGAGGTAGGAGTTACAAGAGTGATAGCGGAGGTTTCCCCTGAGCAAAAATACTCGCAAATAAAAAAGCTTCAAATTGCAGGTAAAAAAGTTGCAATGGTGGGAGATGGAATAAATGACTCTCCAGCATTAACTCAAGCAGATATAGGAATAGCTGTTGGTGGTGGAGCTGATATAGCTTTAGAAAGTGCTGATATAGTTTTAATGAGTAAAAATATAAAAGATGTACCAAAAGCTATAGAATTAAGTAGAGCGACAATGAAAAATATAAAACAGAATCTATTTTGGGCATTTATTTATAATGGATTAGGAATACCTGTAGCAGCTGGAATATTATATCCATTCACAGGACATCTGTTAAATCCTATGATAGCAGGGGCAGCTATGGCTATGAGTTCTGTTTCTGTTGTATCGAATGCTTTAAGATTGAAATGGTTTAAATAGTAACAGGAGGATTTATGGAAGATAATTGTTCAAATAAAATCTGTGGTGATAAAAAGAAATTAATCGCTAGAGCTAATAGAGTGGAAGGACAGATTAGAGGAATAAAAAGAATGATTGAAGAGGATGCTTATTGTGATGATGTTTTAAATCAAATATCATCAGCAAAAGCGGCATTAGATGGAATAGCAAAAGTAATATTAGAAAATCACTTGAGAAAGTGTGTTGTATCAGGGATAAAAAATAATGAAGAGAACAAAGTAATCGACGAATTAATATACACATTAGGAAAAATGATGAAATAATAGTAAATTTTTCTTTGATTTAGGTAAATAATATGTTAAAATTCTACTAGTATAAAGTTATTTAGGAGGGTATTAATGAGAAAAATAGTTACTTTTGTAATGTCAATGATGTTAGCAATTGGATTATTTGCAGCGAAACCAACTAAAGTAGGAATAGTTCTTTCTACTGGAGGATTAGGGGATAAGTCATTTAATGATGCTGCTTACAGAGGATTAGAGCAAGCACAAAAGGATTTAGGAATTGAATTTAAATATGTAGAACCAGCATCACCTGCTGAAGATGAAGAGTTCTTAAGAGAGTATGCTGAAGCAGGATATGATTTAATAATTGCTACAGGATTCCAAATGACAGAATCAGCAAGAACAGTAGCAGCAGATTATCCAGATGCTAAATTTTTAATGATTGATGATGTAATAGATTTACCAAATGTAAAATCTATGGTATTTAAAGAGGAAGAGGGATCTTTCTTAGTTGGAGTTATAGCTGGATTAATGACTAAAAATAATGCAGTAGGATTTGTTGGAGGAATGGAGAATCCTTTAATTAAGAAATTTGAAGTAGGATTTAAACAGGGTGCAGAGTATGTTAACCCGAAAGTTAAGTTCTTCTCTGTATATACAACAGGACCAAATCCATTTAATGACCCAGTAAGAGGTAAAGAGAATGCAATTTCTGAAATTAACCAAGGTGCAGATGTAATATATCATGCAGCTGGTGGAACAGGAATGGGAGTTATAGCAGCAGCAAAAGAGAAGGGTGTATTTGCTATTGGTGTTGACTCAAATCAAGATGCAGTTGAACCAGGAACAGTTTTAACATCTATGTTAAAAAATGTTGATGTTGGAGTTTTCGATACAGTTAAAGCTTTAACTAAAGGTGAATTCGTACCAGGATTAGCTGTTTACGGAGCAAAAGAAAATGGAGTTGGAGTAACTAACTTCGAATTTACAAAAGAGATTATAGGTGCAGATAAACTAGCTAAATTTGAGGAAATCAAAGCTAAATTAATGGCTGGAGAAATCAAAGTAAGCGATAAATAATAAATGAGGGGCTGGTCATTTTTGATCAGCCTTTTGTTACCTTATAGAAAAGGAGATGTGTAGTTATGGAAAAAATAGAAAGAGTTACTTTAATAGTGCTAGATAGTGCTGGAATAGGGGCTTTACCAGATGCAAAAGAGTTTGGAGATGAAGGAACAAATACATTGGGAAATATAGCTCTTGCAACAGGTGGATTAAATTTAAAAAACATGGAGCAGCTAGGATTAGGTAATATTACAGAAATTTTAGGTGTAGATGAAGTTGAGAATGCAAAAGGTGCATATGGAAAAGCAGCTGAACTTTCGAAGGGAAAAGATACGACGACAGGACACTGGGAAATTGCTGGAATTGTTCAAGAAAAAGCATTTCCAACTTATGCAAATGGTTTTCCAAAAGAAACAATAGAAGCGTTTGAAAAGGCAACAGGAAGAAAAGTGCTTTGTAACTTACCATACTCTGGAACAGATGTTTTAGATGTATATGGAGAGGAGCAATTAGCAACAGGGGCTTGGATTGTCTACACATCAGCTGATCCAGTGTTTCAAATAGCTGCTAATGAAGAGATGATATCTTTAGATGAACTTTATTCAGCTTGTAAAAAAGCTTTAGAAATTTGTAGTGACTTATCTCCTGTGGCAAGAGTTATTGCAAGACCTTATACTGGTAAGAAAGCTGGAGAGTTTGTAAGAACGTCTAATAGACATGACTATTCAGTTGAGCCACCAATTGAGAGTATGCTAGATAGAGTTAAAAATTCTGGTTTAGATGTTATTGGAATTGGAAAAACTAGTGACATATTTGCTGGAGTAGGAATAACTGAAAGTAGAGGAACTAACAAAGATAATTTAGATGGAATTTTAAAAACTATTGAAGAATTAAAAAAAGATACAAAAGGAATTATATTTACAAATTTAGTTGATTTTGACATGAAGTATGGACATAGAAGAGATCCAAAAGGTTATAAATTAGCTTTAGAAGAGTTTGATAATTATCTTCCAGAAATTATGGAAAATTTAAAAGAGAATGAACTTCTTATATTAACAGCAGATCATGGATGTGATCCAACTTATAAAGGTAGTGATCATACAAGAGAGTATATTCCATTATTAGTATATGGAAAGAAGTTAAAAGAAAACGTTGATTTAGGAATTCAAAATGGATTCTCAACAATAGCAGCAACTGTAGAAGATCTTTTATTAGGAAAAACTAATTTAAAAGGAAGTTTTGCTGATAAAATTATAAAATAAAAGGAAAACTAGGAGGGTAAAATGAGCGTACATATAGGAGCAAAAAAAGGAGAAATAGCAGAAACAGTATTATTACCAGGAGATCCATTAAGAGCTAAATGGATAGCAGAAACTTTTTTAGAAGATGTAGTTTGTTATAATGAAGTTAGAGGAATGTATGGATATACAGGAACTTATAAAGGGAAAAGAGTTTCTGTACAGGGAACAGGAATGGGAGTTCCATCAATTTCAATATATGTTAATGAATTAATTAGGGAGTATGGAGTAAAAAATCTAATTAGAGTTGGAACAGCAGGATCTTATAGAGAAGATGTTAAAATAAGAGATGTAATATTAGCTATGTCATCATCAACAACATCAGGAATGAATAGATTGAGATTTGGAGGGGCAGATTATGCACCAACAGCAGATTTTGGACTGTTTATGAAGGCAGCTGAAGCTGCAAAGGCAAAAGGAATAGAAGTTAAAGGTGGAAATGTTTTAACTGCAGATGAGTTCTATGGAGACAATTTTGAATCGTATAAAAAATGGGCAGAGTTTGGTGTGCTTTGTGTTGAGATGGAAACAGCAGCACTGTATACAATAGCAGCAAAATATAATGCAAAAGCTTTGACGATATTAACGATTTCAGATTCTTTGGTTACTGGTGAAGAAACAACATCTCAAGAAAGACAAACAACTTTAACAGATATGATTGAAATAGCATTAGAAAGTGTAGCGGAGTAATAATATGAAAAAAGAATTGAATGAAAAGTTAATTTTAGAATATGTAGATAAAGCTATTGTTGCTAGAGAGAATGCCTATGCTCCTTATTCAAAATTTAAAGTTGGAGCAGTATTAGTAGATGAAAATGGAAATGAAACTTCAGGTGCTAATATTGAAAATGGATCATATGGACTTTCTAACTGTGCTGAAAGAAGTGCAGTTTTTGCAGCGGCAAGTAAAGGTATGAGAAAAATAAAGTTAATAGCTGTAGTTGCGGACACAACAGGACCAGTAAGTCCTTGTGGAGCATGTAGACAGGTTATAAAAGAGTTTGCAGATGATGATACAATAATCATCTTAGGAAATCTAAAAAGAGATTATAAACTAATGACAATGGAAGAATTATTACCATATGGATTTGAACTTTAATTGAAAATAGAGGTGTATATCACCTCTATTTTTTTTGTTGAAATATTGAGTTTGACAAACTAACTAGTATATTTTATTATAAAGATATATTATTTAAAATTAAATGTGAAAAAATAAACGAGGAGGAAAAATGTCAAGAGAAAATAGTAACTCAGCTTACGCATATAAAATATTAAAAAGAAATATATTTGAATTAAATTTAAAACCTGGAAGTGAATTAAGTGAAAAAGTAATAGGTGAAAAATTGGGAATGAGTAGAACTCCTATTAGAGAAGCTTTGATATTATTAAAGCATGATCAACTGATTGAAAGTATTCCACAAAAAGGAACATTTGTAACAAAAATTAGCGCTCAAAAAGTTTTAGAAGCAAAAGTGTTGAGAGTTGCCTTAGAAACTGCAGCTTTTGAAAGAGTTATTGAAGCTTTAGATGAAGAATTTATAGAGGATTTAAGAACAAATATAAAGATGCAAAGGGTTTATTGTGAGGGAAACCGTAATTATCTAGAGTTTCATAAAATGGATAATGATTTTCATAAGATGATTTTTGAAAAAGCTGGAATTCCAGGATTGTGGGAATTAGCATTAAATGGAACAGGTCATTATCAAAGAGTAAGAGTTCTAAACGCTAAAAATAAAACAAGTGATATATCAGTTGTTAAAGAGCATGAGGAAATTTTAGAGGCCTTGGAAAAAAAAGATATAGATAAATTAAGAGGAATGTTAGAACATCACCTAGGAAGAACTCTTCTAAAATTGAAAAAATTAGAAGCTGAGAATCCAGAATATTTTGAGGTAAAAGAAGAAGTAACTAAAGATGACACTTTTATATTGTTAAAATAAAAAATCCATAAAAAACACTTGACTTTTATAAAAAAAACAGTATACTTTAAAACATAAAAGCACGAATGAACGAATAAAGAACGAAATGTTTATTTTCAAAAAAGAATAAAATGAAAATAAAGTTTTATAGTTTGATGTTTTATGTTCTGGGGAAAATAAAGGGATGGTGAAAGAATTGGAAAAGTTTAGATTAGAAAGTGATTCTATTGGAACAATACAAGTTCCAGCAGAGGCTTATTATGGAGTTCAATCATTAAGAGGGAAAAATAATTTCCATATTACGGGGTATAAATTAGGAAATGATTTTATTAAAGCTTTAGCATATGTAAAGAAAGCCTCAGCTATAGCAAACTTAGAAGCAGGAATGCTGGACGAGGATGTTGTAAATGCTATAGTTAAAGCTTCTGAAGAGATAATAGATGGTAAATTTATGGATCAGTTTATAACTGATGTTATTCAAGGTGGAGCAGGAACATCAATGAATATGAATATGAATGAAGTAATTGCTAATAGAGCAGGAGAGTTACTAGGAGGAGAACTTGGGAAATATGATAAAGTTCATCCAAATGATCATGTAAATTATGGACAATCTACAAATGATGTAATTCCAACTGCAGGAAAATTAGCTTTACAAATGATGTCAGAAGAGTTATTAAAAACTTTAGAAAGATTAAATTTAACTTTGTTAGATAAAAGTATAGAGTTTGATAATGTTATAAAAATGGGAAGAACACACCTTCAAGATGCAGTGCCAATTAGATTAGGACAAGAGTTTAAAGCTTATGCACAACCAATAGCTAGAGATATAAAGAGAATAAAGATAGCTTTGGAAGATTTAAAAACAGTTAATATGGGAGCAACTGCAGTAGGAACAGGAATTAATGCTGATACAAAGTATGTAGAGGATGTTGTTAGAATTTTGTCTGAGGTAACTAATGTTGATTTTGTTCAAGCTGATGACTTAGTTGATGGAACAAGAAATTTAGATAGTTTTGTATGGTTATCTTCAGCATTAAAAGTAGCTGCTGTAAATTTATCAAAAATGGCAAATGATTTAAGATTAATGGCATCAGGACCAAAAACAGGATTAGCAGAAATTAATTTACCTCAACAACAGCCAGGATCTTCAATAATGCCTGGAAAAGTAAATCCAGTAATTCCTGAAGTAATGAACCAAGTTTGTTTCCAAATATTTGGAAATGATCAGACAGTAACAAAAGCAGCAGAAGCAGGTCAGTTAGAGCTAAATGTATTTGAACCAGTATTGTTCTTTAACTTATTCCAATCGATAGAAATTTTAAAGAATGGAGTTAATACTTTAATAGATAATTGTTTAATTGGAATTACAGCAAATAAAGAGAGATGTCAGCAATTAGTTGATATGAGTGTTGGAACAATAACAGCTTTGAATCCACATATAGGATACAAAAATGCAGCAGATATAGCAAAAACATCTATAAAGACAGGAGTTTCAGTGGTAGATTTAATTTTAGAAAGAAAATTGTTAACAAAAGAGGAGTTAGATATAATTTTAAATCCTTTTGAAATGACAAAACCAGGAATTCCAGGAAAAAGTTTATTAAAAAATAGATAGTATAAAAAAGAGGTCAAATTTTTGACCTCTTTTATTTTTCTAAAAATGAAATGAGAGTTTGTTCAGGAATTATAGTATCACCATTATGGATAATAAGATGATTGTTAATTTGACTAGTTTCTAAAACAACTTTAATATTGTCATCTTCATAAAATTCTTTTGTATAATTATTAAAAATAATACCTTGAATAGGTATTTGTTTTTCTTTTAAAAAGCTAAGAGTTAACATTGTGTGGTTTATAGCTCCAACTTTTGTAGAACAAACGAGTATTACTGATAGATTTAAATCTTTTATAAAATTAAACATAAAATATTTATTCCGTATTATTGGAACGTATATACCTCCAGCAGCTTCTATAAAAGTTGTTGAGTACTTAGATTTTAAAATATCCCATTGATTAAAGATAGAGTTCATAGAAATAGGAATATTTTCTAACTCAGAAGCTAAATGAGGAGACACAGGAGTTTTGAAAAGATAAGTAGTCATTTCAGGTTTTAAAGTTGTTCCAGTAAAATCACATAAAAATTTTGGATCTAATGGAACTAATTTTTCATTTTCAAAATAGCATCCTGTTTGAAGTGGTTTATAATAACCGATATTATAGTTTTTTAAAGATTTAAAAATAAGGGAAGACACATACGTCTTCCCTATATCAGTGTCTGTCCCTATAATAAAGTATCCTGTTTTTAGTTTATTTATCAAGGGTAAATCCCTCCTTAACAACCATCTCTTTATCAGAGGCTATAGTGCTTCCTGTTGTTGTAAGAAAATTTCCAGTTAAAGCTGAATTGATTCCACCTTTAATTCCTTGAATTTCTAAATCGCCAAGTTGAAGTCTTCCACCAGCATATCTTAAAGAAGAATCTGGATTTATGAAACGATAAACAGCGATTGTTTTAATAATTTCCATAGGGTCTAAAGGAGAATAATCGGCCATAGGTGTTCCTGCAATAGGTGTTAAAAAATTTAGGGGTATAGATTTGACATTTAAATTTTTTAGTTCAAAAGCCATATTTAATCTATCGACTCTACTTTCTCCTAAACCAAAAATTCCCCCACTACAAACTTCTAGACCAGCTTCTTGGGCTATTAGAATTGTATCAACTCTATCTTGATATGTATGAGTTGTACAGATTTTATCATAAAAATCTCTAGAAGTTTCTAAATTGTGGTGATATGTTTTTACCCCTGCTTCTTTTAAAGATTTTGCAGATTCTTTAGTAAGTAATCCATGTGAAGCACATAGATGAATATTACTATTTCTTTTCATATATTTATAAAGATTTGCAACTTCTAAGGTATCTTTTTCTGTAAGTAATCCTCGACCACTAGTGACTAATGCAAAACGATTAGCTCCTTCTTTCTCAACATTTAAAGCTAAATTTAAAGCTTCCTCTTTATTAGTTAGAGGATAAACAGGTGAAGCCGTTTTAAAGTGGGCAGATTGAGCGCAATATTTGCAGTCTTCTGGGCACTTTCCTGATTTAGCATTCATTATAGTGCATAAGTTAAATTTTTCTCCACAAAAGAATTTTCTAATTTCATTTGCACAATCTGATAGAAAAAGAATTTCGTTTTTATTAATATCTATATCTAAATTTATAAGTTTTTCAGCATCATCAAAAGTAATACTATTTCCATTAATTATGCTTTCTTTTAAAGTTAAAATAAAATTTTTCAAAAATATGCACCTCGTTTAATTATTTTTGATAAACATCAAGTTTGTTGTATGGGATTTCAATTCCTTCTTGATCGAATCTCTTTTTAACAAGTTCTTGTAAATCAAAGAAAACATCCCAGTAATTTTCTTTCTTAGCCCAAACCCTCATTGTGAAGTCTAAAGAGCTTGAGTTATGTTTACTAAGTCTTACAAAGATATCTTTATCTTGAAGAATTAAAGCATGGTTTTTAGCTATATCAGTTAATAATTCTTTAACTTGATCAATAGATGTGTCATATG
>NZ_KI518073.1 GCF_000479045.1 Cetobacterium somerae ATCC BAA-474 | reverse complement strand
GCACCTTTTCTAAAAGAGATAGCAATATCATTAACAGTCATATCATTTAATTTAAAGATAACTCCAATAATTCCAGAAACAATACCCATAATAGTGAACTGTGCAGCTATTTCAGGTAAGTAGTATCCATGGAAAACAACTCCCCAAACAATCCAAGACATTCCTAAGAATATTGTTAAAAATACAAGTTTATGTCCAAATTTAAACTCTAAGTCCTCTGCTTCATCGGCTTTAAAGTCATCTCTAAAGAATTTATCAGTTTCATAGGATATTGATAATTCAGGATTAGCTTTAACTTTTTTAGCATATCTCATAGTATAGATAATTCCAAAAGCTGTAAAGAATATCCACATAACTATTCTAAACATAGCTCCAGAAAGTACAGGAACTCCAGCAACTCCTTGAGCGATAGCCACACTAAAAGGGTTCATCCAAGATGTAGCAAATCCAATTTGAGTTGATATATAGCACATAAAAATACCGGTGATAGAATCATATCCCATACCAACAACTATAGGTATAAGAATCATAGCAAAAGGAATAGCTTCCTCACCCATACCAAATACAGCTCCACCTAAAGAGAATAGAAGGAAAACAAGAGGTATAAGCAGTGCCTCAGATCCTTTAGTTTTTTTAATCATATTAAGTATTCCAGCTTCAACAGCTTTAGTTTTTAAAATAATACCAAAAGCTCCACCAGTGATAAGGATAAATGCGATAATACCAACAGCAGTTCCCCATTTATCTCCACTAACAAGACCTTCAAAGATATAGTTAGTAACACTCATATCTCCGCCAGCAGCAAATATAGGAATACCTTTAGTAAGTGGCTGTCCTAAATCATTTAATGCATATTTAAAACTTCCTGGAACAGGAACTGTTCTAGTTTTCATACCAGCTTCAGTAGCGTATTGAATTTTTTCCATGGTAAAGCTACCAACTGGGATAAGGTAAGTAAGAATTGCAGCAAAGACAACTACAAAAAAGATAATGACATACGTATCAGGTATTCTGATTTTTTTCTTCATT
>NZ_KI518072.1 GCF_000479045.1 Cetobacterium somerae ATCC BAA-474 | reverse complement strand
GGCTGACGCTCTACCAACTGAGCTACTCCCGCTAACGTCTTGAAGGAATCCCTCAAGACATAAAAATTGTATCACAACATTTGTTTTTTGTCAACAAACTTTTTTTATTTTTTATTAATTTTTTATTCTAAATCTATTATCACGAATATCGTAAGTTACGAATCCTATTCTTCTCATTAAAACTTTATCATGACTTACTAATATAACTGCTCCTGGATAATCTAAAAGCATATTAGCTATTGCTGTTCTTGAATAGTCGTCCATATAAGTTGATGGCTCGTCTATTATTAATAAGTCTGTTTCCATTAAAGTATTTGTAAATATCTCTAATCTTTTTTTCTCTCCACCTGATAACATAAATATTCTTTTATCTCTAAACTCTAATTCATTATTATAAAGATTATCAATAGCAGCCTCTATGAACTCTTCAGAAAGACCTGTTTTATCTTTTAAGTAATCTTTTATATACATATTTTCATTTTCAAAAACTGTATCCTGTTCTATAAATGCTATTGTTGCTTTTTCATTTATAAAAACTTCTCCTGAAGTCGGCTTATCTAATCCAGCTATTATTTTTAATAATGTTGATTTTCCAGACCCATTTTCTCCAACAATACAAATTTTTGTATCTCTATCTACTACTAAGTTTGCATCTTTATATAACATCTTATCTGGATACTCTTTCATTACATCTTTTAAAACAACAATTGGTCCTTCAAACTCTTTTTTCCCAGTTATCATTACATCTTCTGGTGCATCAATATAACTATACTTATACTCTGGTGAGAATTTAATTCTTTCTCTTTGTAATCTTTCTAGCTCTTTTCTCATTCTTCTTAAAATTACAGCATGAGCATGTTTATTATTACATCTTTCTAATAACTTTAATTTTTTTTCGATTGCTTCTTGAGTTTCTTCTATTGTTTCTTCAGTTTCTCTATTTTTCTTTTTGTCCTCTGCTATTCTAACTTTTTTCTCTTTTAAATAAGCTGGATAATCACAGTCATAAACTCCAACTTTATTATTATCTATATCAAAGATTTTTGTGGCAAAAGTTCTTATAAAATCTATATTGTGTGATATTACTAAAAATGCTTTTGGACTATCATTAATATAATTTGTTAACCATGCTGTCTTTTTCTTATCAAAGAATGAAAGTGGCTCATCTAAAATTATTAAGTCTGAATTACTAAATAAAGTTATAGCCAATCTTATATATTGTCTTTCTCCTCCACTTAACTCTCTAAACTTTTTATCTAACTTATCATTTAGTTCAAAAGTATCTATAAATTCAGATTGAACATGAATGTATGAATACCCTCCTAAACTTTCAAACTCATCAGATAATTTTGAATATTTTTCCATTATTTTCTCATCGTTGTCCATATCACCTGTAAACTCTGCTGAAACTGCATCTAATTCTGCTTGAACAGTCATTACTTTTTCAAAAGGTGAATTTAATAAATCTTGAACTTTACTATCTAAATCAACTCTTCCAAATTGATCAAAACAAGATATTACTGCTTCTTCCTCTCTAATTACAGTTCCTCTATCAGGGTTTTCTGCTCCAGATAAAAGTTTAATTAAAGTAGATTTTCCTGTTCCATTGTTTCCAACAAGAGCTATTTTATCTCCAGAATTTACTTCTAAATCAACATGTTTATATAAATTTTGTGAAAAAAATGATTTTGATACATTTTTAAACTCTACTATAGTCATTTTACTCTCCTATTCTCTATTAAATTTAACGTATTATTATACCATGCTTTATACTTTTTAGCAATATTACCTTTGAGAAATAGGAAAAGCTAGAAGAGGTCTCTTCTAGCTTGAGTTTTACATATTTGATTCTATTATGTAACTAAACAAATACTTTTTGTCACTTGGAATTAAATATTCATCATGTGTTGGAGCACCCCATGAATCATCTCCTCCAACTCCCATCTGTATTTTATTTATATTTAAAGCAGTACAGTGAGATTTAGGAAGTTCGTAGTGATGGTATGCACTTTCTATTTCGTTAACCGTATAAGGTAAAGCACTAAATTCAAACGTTTCCTCACTTGAAACCTTTATTCCTACTCCCATCTTATTTGTTATTTCTGCCCATCTAGTTCCTATTCTATTTCCACACTCTTGTGGAATAACATATTCACTCATATTTTTATTTACATCTGTTTCAAAAATACCAAGTTTAGCTCCATGAACTCTATCTATATAATTTTCTTCTGGTCCCATTCCATACCATTTTATTTCACTAAACTCTTTTGGAACTTTATAACTCATTCCAAACAATGGCATCTCAGGCAATCCTTTTACTCCATTATACTCCATGCTTATTTTTAATTTTCCATTAACAAATCCTTCATATATAATCTCGCATACTGAACTAGGATTTGTAGGTAGTTCATACTTAGCTCTTATTTCTACAGAATTTTCTCTTTCTAAAGCTTTTACATCAACCATTTTTGCATACATTGATGCAAGCTTCCACTGAGCATATCTAAATGGCATCTTATTTCCTCTATCATTGTCTGTTGAGGCTCTCCAGAAGTTTGGCATTACAACGCCATCTACAAACTCCTTTCCACCAAATTTTAATGAAATTAGTCCTCCATAGGCTTTTGAAAATATTAATTCCATTTTTTTAGTTTTTATTCCTAAATTAAATCCACCATTTATAAAAGTTGGTTTTCCTTCTAATTTTTCTTTTACTTTTTTTTCAATTTTATATATTTTTTGTCCAAAACAAATTTCATGTCCTTTTAAAGCATAAAATCTATCTTCTTTTAAATTTAAAGACACCTCTATTGTATATTCTCCATGCTCTTTTACTTTAGGAAGATTTAATTTAAATGATTTTTCAGACAATGGTTTTACATTACATTCTAAACTCTCTTCATATATTTTAATTCCATTTTTAAATAATTTTATTTTTGTATCATACTCTGAACAATTTGTGAATAAACTTTCATTTATTATAGTAAAAGATTTTTCCTCTACATTTATTTTATAATCTGAAAATAGTTGTTTAATTTCTTGAACTTTAGGCGATGGTTTTCTATCTCCGTAAACAATTCCATTTACACAAAAATTATAATCAGTTGGCCTATCTCCAAAATCCCCTCCAAAAGCTAAATATTCTTTACCAAAAGAATCTTTTTTCATTAATGATTGATCTATGTAATCCCAAATAAATCCACCTTGATACATTGGATATTTTCTTTCCAGCTCTGTATATTTATGAAGTCCACCATTAGAATTTCCCATAGCATGAGAATATTCACATAGTACAAATGGTTTTTCAGGTGTTTCTTGTAAATACTTTTCAATCTCATAAACTTTTGCATACATTCTGCTTTCCATATCTGAAGTTTTATCATATCTTCTATCCCAAAATATTCCCTCATAATGAATAACTCTTGTATTATCTAAACTTCTTAAAAATTCAGACATTTTAAATAAGTTTTCTCCACCAAAAGATTCATTTCCACAAGACCAAATTACTACAGAAGGATAATTTTTATCTCTTTCAAACATAGATTTAGCTCTGTCTATTATATTTTCTAACCATTCTGGGTTATTATTTGGTATAACTTTCTCTGGACACGGTTGTCCTAAAATTTGCCAAGTTCCATGAGTTTCTAAGTTAACTTCATCAATTACATATAATCCATACTCATCACATAACTCATACCACCTAGTTTGATTTGGATAATGTGAAGTTCTAACAGCATTAAAATTATTAGCTTTTAAAAACTTTATATCCCAAATCATATCCTCTTCAGTTACTGCTCTTCCTTTGTAGCAATTAAACTCATGTCTATTTACACCTTTAAATACAATACGCTCTCCATTTATTTTCATAATTTTATCTGAAATCTCAAATTTTCTAAATCCAAATTTTTGCCAACACTCTTCTATTATATCTCCTGTTTTAGTATCTTTAATTAAAACTTTAACAACATAAAGATTAGGCTTTTCTGCACTCCATAATTTTGGATTTTCTACTTTTTTATTTAACTCTAATTTTAATTCTTTTTCAATTTTTATATTTTTTTCTTCTACTTTAAAGATAACTTCTGCTTTATCTATAAGTTCCATTTCAATATCTACTATTGCTTCTTTATAACTTTGAATTTTTAATATATTTTTTAAAGTTGCCTTTTTAAAATTATTTACTAATTCAGACGTTATAAACATATCTTTTACATGTACATCTGGAATTGAATAAAGATAAACATCTCTAAAAATACCTGAAAGTCTCCAAAAATCTTGGTCTTCTAACCAACTTCCACTACACCATTTATAGACTTTTACTGTTATTTCATTATTCTCATTCTTTAAATATTTTGTCAGTTCAAACTCACTCGGTGTGAAGCTATCTTCACTATATCCTACAAACTCCCCATTGCAATATAATTCTAATGATGATTCAACACCTTGAAATGAAATATATACTGGTCTATTTTTCCAATCTTTTGGTATATCTATATTTCTTTTATAAATTCCAAAAGGGTTAAACTCTTTTGGAACTTCTCCTGGCTCTAAATTTTCTCTTCCATCCCAAGGATACATTGTATTCACATATTGTGGTTCCCCATATCCTTGTAACTCCATATGACCAGGAACTTGAATTTTTGCCCAATTAGGTGTATTACAATATGAAAAGTCCCAAATTCCATTTAAACATTTTTTCCACTCTATATTTAAACCTTCATATTTATGATTTGAATGTGCACTTAATCTATTTATTTTAAAAACTCTTGGATTATGTAAATTATCCATAAACCC
Source organism: Cetobacterium somerae ATCC BAA-474 (assembly GCF_000479045.1). Lineage (NCBI taxonomy): Bacteria > Fusobacteriati > Fusobacteriota > Fusobacteriia > Fusobacteriales > Fusobacteriaceae > Cetobacterium > Cetobacterium somerae. The sequence continues at coordinate 6,233 of NZ_KI518072.1, read as the reverse complement.
CTCCCATATCAATTAAATTACTAATATATAATCATAATTTAAACAATATAGCAATTAACACTCGAAACTTCTCTAAATCTTTATTAAATAATTTAAAAAAGTTTTTTAATTTATTTTATTTCGTAAATCAAACTATTGTGATAAAATATTTATAATATGATATCTAAAGGTGAATTTATGAAATATAATGTACAAATTACTAAAAAAAATATTAAAAATATTATTCTTAAAGTTAAATCTGATGGTACTGTTACTCTTTCTGTTCCCAAAAGAACTCCTAACACTTTTATTGAATCTTTTTTAAAATCTAAAAATGAATGGATTTTAAAAAATCTTGAAAAAGTTACAAAAATTTCAACTAAATCAGTTGACAAATCATATAAAAATGGAGACAATATAGAGTATCTTGGTAAAATTTATATTTTGAAAATTTTTAAAAGTTCTTATAATAATATTGAAATTACAGATGGTTTTTTTAAAGTATTTACCAATAAAGAGATTAATAGCAAAAATATTGAAACTCTTATTTATAATTGGTATAAGAAAAATGCTTTAAAAATTTTTGAAATATCTTTAAATAAATATAGTAACCTTATAGGTGAAAAGTTTTCTAATTTTAAAATTCGAAAAATGAAAAGACGTTGGGGATCTTGTAGGTTTATTACAAAAGTCATTACATTGAATATTGAACTTATTAAAAAACCTATTGAATGTATTGATTATGTGGCATTTCATGAAATAGCACATTTACGATATCCTCATCATCAAAAAGAGTTTTGGAATTTTATATCACTTTATATGCCTGATTGGAAGGTTAGAAAAGAAAGGTTGGATAAAATATGATAAAAAAGTATATTGGAGAAGATGGTTTCAGATATTATGTAAAAAAAACTGAACTATTTTCTACCAAAAGTGTAGTAGCTATCGGTATTGGAGCTGCTCTTTATAGTGTACTTTCAGGAGTTGCTATTCCTGTTGGTCCTAATACATCATTTAGAATAGCTGTTGCTCTTCTTACAATTTTTGGTGCCATCTTTGGTCCATTAGTTGGATTCTTTGTAGGTTTTGTTGGACACGCTTTAAATGATATGATTATGTGGGGAAGTGTTTGGTTTAGTTGGGTTTTCTTATCTGCTGTTATTGGATTGTTTGGTGGATTAATTACCTTAGACAAAAGTTTTTCTTTAGAAACAGGTCATGTTACTAAAGTTCACATATTTAAAATGTATCTTTATGCTATTTTAGGAATGATTTTTGCAGGATTAGCTGCTTATGTTGGAGATGTTTACTTCTATGGTGAACCAGCTCAAAAAGTTTGGATTCAAATTGCTTTAGCAACTTTAACTAATTTTGCTGTTACTGCAACTTTAGGAATTCCTATTATTCTTGGAATTGCTGCTAGAAAAAGAAAATATTCAAATTTAAAAATAGAAGATTAATTAAGTGAAGGAGTATAGATGAGTAACGTAGTAGAATTTAAAGATTTTACTTTTAAATACATCAATCAATTAGAACCGACTTTAAAAAATATTAATTTAGAGATAAAAAAAGGTGAAAAAGTTCTAATTGCTGGGCCGAGTGGTAGTGGTAAATCTACTTTAGGTAGTTGTTTAAATGGTATTGTCCCTTTTTCAAAAGAGGGTGGATTTAAAGGTACTTTAACTGTTAAAAATATTGAACCATATGAAAGCAGTATTTTTGAGATTAGTAACCTTGTTGGAACAGTTTTACAAGACCAAGATGGTCAATTTATAGGTTTAAGTGTTGGGGAAGATGTATCTTTTATTGATGAGAATAACCTTATACCTCAATCTGAAATGATTAAAAATACTGAGAAAGCATTAAAAGAAGTTGGAATGGAGAACTTTATTAATCATAGTCCTCAAGAACTTTCTGGTGGACAAAAACAATCTGTATCCTTAGCTGGAATAATGAGAAGTCCTGCTGAGATATTACTTTTTGATGAACCTTTAGCTAATTTAGATCCATATAGTGGAAAGCATGCTATGAAATTAATTTGTGACATTCAAAAGAAAACTGGAAAAACAATTATTGTTATTGAACATAGAATCGAAGATGTTTTAGAACAAGAGTTTGATAGAGTTATTATTTTAAGTAAGGGTGAGGTTGTAGCTAATGAAACTCCTGAAGAGTTATTTAGAAAAGATATATTTAGACAATATGGATTAAGAGAGCCTCTTTATATTGAAGCTTTAAAATATTCTGGCGTAAACTTAGAAACAGATTCAATCTATCCTATATCTAAAATTGGAACTAATGAAAATATAAAAAAAGTAAAAACTTGGTGTGATTCAATTGAATTAAAAGAAAAACGATTTAAAGATAATATTTTAAGTGTTCAAAATCTTTCATTTGCTTATGATGAAAGTAAATCAATTTTAAAAGATGTTAATTTTTCTGTTAACAGAGGAGAGATTCTTGCTCTTTTAGGAAATAACGGTGCTGGTAAATCAACGCTTTGTAAGGTTATAACAGGTATTGAAAAAGAGTCTTCTGGAGATATTATTTTCCTTGGAAAAAGTATTATTAAAAATAGTATTAAAAGAAGAGGAGAAAAAATTGGGTTTGTTATGCAAAATCCAAATCATATGATTACACAAGAAACTCTTTTAGAAGAAGTGCAATTTGGTTTAAAAATAAGGGGAGTTAAAGATTTTACAGAAAAAGCTGAGAAAGCTTTAGAGATTTGTGGTTTACACGAATTTAGACATTGGCCTGTTACATCTTTAAGTTATGGTCAGAAAAAAAGACTTACCATAGCTGCTATTTTAGCTCTTGAGCCCGAAGTTTTAATTTTAGATGAGCCTACAGCAGGGCAAGATTATAAAAGATATAAAGAGTTTATGAACTTTATTAAAGAGATTGCTAATAAGGGTGTTGGAATTATTCTAATAACTCATGATATGCACTTAGCTCTTGAATATGCTAATAGAGCTATCGTTCTTTGCAATGGAACAATTATAGCAAATAATTCTCCATCTATTATTTTAGGAGAAAAAGAATTAATGGAGAAGTCTAATTTAAAAGAAACTTCTTTATCTCAAATGGCAGAAATTATGGGCCTAGATCCTGAGATGCTTATGAACTCTTTCATTAATTTTGAAAACCAAGGAGGGATAAGATAATGTCAAGAGCTGGAACTTTATATATTGATAAAAACTCTCCAATACATAAAATTGATGGAAGTGTAAAATTTTTATTACTACTTGTCTGGACAGCATCGGTATTTTTATTTAATGATTTTAGAGTGTTTTTAACATTTTTTATTGTAGGAATGAGTTTATTACATATTGCTAAAATTCCATTTAAATCAATAAAACCTTTATTTATATTCATTGTTATGTTTACTATTATGAACTCTTTATTTTTAATAGTTATAACTCCTGAATATGGATCAACTTTAACGGGAACTACTACTCCAATTTTAACGATAAAGGGAATAACACTTTCTACTGAAACAATCTGGTTTGCACTTACCTTATCGATGAAGTACTTAGCTATTTTCCCTATAATGATGCTATTTATATTTACAACTCATCCTAGTAAATTTGCAAGTAGTTTAAATAAAATTGGTGTATCTTATAAAGTTGCTTATGCAATTAATATAGCTCTTAGATATATTCCAGATGTAAGAGATGAATTTAAAAATATAATGCATGCTCAAGAAGCTAGAGGCGTTGCTTTTAGAAAAGAAGATGCCAATATTATAACAAGATTAAAAAATTATAATACTATTTTATTCCCACTAGTTCTTTCATCATTAAATAGAGTAGAAGTTGTTTCTAATGCAATGGATTTAAGAGGATTTGGTCATAAAAGCAAAAGAACTTGGTATAGTTCTCAAAAATACTCTCCAGTTGACTTTATTACACTTATATTAATGGGATTAATGCTAGTTGTATCAATTTATTTAAAAATATATGTACTTAAAGGATTTTGGTATCCTTTTAATTAAGACTTGTTAAATCAAGTCTTTTTTTTATTTTGACACAAAGTTGACATAAAATAAAAAAGATAGTATAATTATGACATAATATTGACATATTGGAGGGGTTATGAATAATAAAGTTATATCTTGCTTTGCTCTTTCATCTTTTTTATTAGTTAATACATCTGTTTTAGCTTTTAATTTAGATAAAATGGGTGGAGATATTGAAGTTGGATTTAAAGTTAAAGATTATGAAGAGGGTGGAGCTTCTAGAAATTTTAGAGAAGGGAATGTTAGTCTTACTTTAAAACCTAATAAAGACAAAGGACTTGCTTTTAAGTTTGGTTTTGCCGATAGAGTTTTTAATGAAAGTAAAACTTCTAAAAAGAAAGAGCAAACTAGAGAAATGTCAGAGTTCTACATTGAAAATATGTACCTTTGGGGAAAACTTATGTTTAGACCTGAAATTGGTTTAAAATATACAGATTTCCACAATGATGATAAAGGACTAGACTCAGCTAAAGAGTATAGATTCTATCCTAAATTCACATATACATTTAATAAAAATTGGAGTTTATATTCTAGAGGATTTGTGGCGTACACTGAATTAAAAGATCCTTGGAAAAATGGTGATAAATATGGCTACAAACATAGATTAGAAGGTGGAACTAGATATACTTTCAATAGAAAACACGCTTTATCAGTTGCTTTATCAGATGATACAAGTGGAGTTAATAAATTTGATTATGATGTTGATAATACTCAATTAAGATTTAGATATCATTACTCACCAACTAGAAATCTAAAACTTGTACCTTTCTTCTTCTGGGGAATTGATGGTGAAAGAGTTGCTACAAATGGTACAAAAAAAGAGGTTAAAAGAGATATGCTAGGAGTTAATACTCACTATAAAATTACTAAAAATATTGAACTTATAGCTAAAGTTAACTATGAGTGGAGAGATGATAATACAGATAAAGGTGGAGATGGAAACAAAGATCACTGGTTCTATTCTGGAGCAATAAAATATTCATTCTAATTTTAAAACCTCTTTAGTAAAGAGGTTTTTTTATTTTTTACAGTATTATATTAAAAAGGATACTGGAGGTTTAAATGTCTAAAGATTTTTTTAAAATTATTAATGCACATAGATATTTATTTTTTTTTATTTTTATCATCGGATTAATTTTCACTTCTTATTTTTATTTCACTAGTCCAATTACATACTCTGCTAAAGCCTTATTTCGTTATATCGAGCCTGAAGGTGCTACAAAAATTACAAAAGTTGATATAAATGAGACTATAACCTACGAAAGTATAACTCCTGGAAGTGGTGGTTTATATATTCCAAGCTTAATTAACAGTGATTCTTTAAAAGTATCTTTTAATGGAGGAAATGGTATTTATACAGTTGTCAGCAAATCCATTTTAAAAGACTTTCCAATAAATGAAGTTAATAACTTTTTAGATTTTATTGTTATAACAAATATAAATTTTTTAAATGAAAAACTTCTTTATGCTACCTCTAAAGACGAAGAAATTAAATTTAAAGCTTTATTAGAAAATCCTGCTAAATCTTTTCCTTTAATAATAAAAGCTGATTCGATAGAAATTATTGATAAACGATACTTAATCTTATTTTTTGGTTTTATTCTATCTCTTTTTTCTTCTTTAACTGGAGTTATCATAAAAGAACGAGTTGATGAAATATGATTTTTGTTCTTGGAATCTTTGGAGTCTTTCTTTTTTATACTATATTTTTTACTGAGGACCCTTACGAAAAATTTTTACTCATTATGCCAGTATTTCTATTATCTATATATACTGGAACTAGAATAAATGTTGGTGGATATGACTATCATGTTTATAAATATTTTTATGAACTCCCATATTTTCAAAATCCATATGGATATGAGTATTTTTTTATTCTACTTAGAGATTTCTCTAAATTTCTTGGTTTAAATTACAATTTTTTTCTTCTTTTTTTAAGCTTTATATTTAATTTTATTATTTATAAACTTTTTATATCCTACAGTAGATACCCTACACTATCTTTTTTGATATATCTATCAACTTTTTACTACTGGCATAATTTTACTATTATTCGAAATTTTATTGCTATTATTATTTTCTGGATAAGTTTAAAATACATCTTTGAAAAAAAACTTTTTACTTATATTCTTTTAGTTACTTTGGCTTGTTTTTTTCATAAAACAGCAATTATTTTATATCCTCTTTATTTTTTATTAAACTATCGTTTTACAAAAAAATCTTTAAGTTTTCT
>NZ_KI518071.1 GCF_000479045.1 Cetobacterium somerae ATCC BAA-474 | reverse complement strand
TAATTATATAAAAGAATTATTACTTATTAAAACGAAAAAATTCTTTTAAAATACTATAATAATAGTAATTTTTACTTGTAGTTAAATATTCAATTGAAAAAGTAAAATTATTTAATTAACTGGGAGGAACTATGAAAAATAAACTATTCAAAGAGAATAGTAAAAAAATAATTGAAACTTGTGATTTGCTTTGCAAAAATACATTTATTTTTAATCATAAGTGGGATATGGAAGTTTGTAAAATTCCATATACTTTTTCTGAAGAAATTATTTGGAATAAAATTCCTTTTGAAGATCCCGAGTGGACATTTATGTTAAATCGTCATAAATTTTGGGTTTATCTTGCTAAAGCTTACGCTTTAACCTCTGAAGAAAAATACTTTGATACTTTTATCTCACAAGTTAACTCATGGATTGATACTGTAGATGTTTTCAAAGATGAGTATTTCAATTGTTCTAGAACTATCGAAATAGGAATTCGGTGTTTAAACTGGATAAAAGCTATTAAAATTTTTAAAAATAGTTCTTGTAATTTAAACTTTATTGAAAATAAAATGATTGAATCTCTTCTATATCAATGTGAACTTCTAATTAAAACTTATGATGATTTTAGAACTCTTAGTAATTGGGGAGTTATGCAAAACTGTGGATTAATATCTCTGGCTTTAAATTATCAAGAACAACACTCTATTTTAAGCCAATACTTAACTATTGCATTAGAACGTTTGGAATATCAATGTAAAATTCAAATCTTACCTGATGGAGTCCATTGGGAACAATCTCCTATGTATCACAACGAGGTTTTAAATTGTCTTCTTGATATTGCTTTTGATTTTGAAAAATTAAATTTAGATACACCTAGTTTTATTCTATCTAGTATAAGAAAACTAGCTTATAGTAATGCTTATATGAAGAAACCAAATCATAACCAACCTATGCAAGGAGATAGTGACGAAACAGATTTAAGGGACATTATTACTCGATCTGCCTATATTTTAAAAGATCAAAATTTAAAATACTTTGGCTATAACTTTGTAGACTTTGAATCTATTTGGGATATTGGAGATTCAAATATTTCTAAATATGAAGAACTACCAACTAAAAAGCCTAATTTTACTTCAATCGCTCTAAAAGAAAGTGGAAATTTTTATCTAAGAGATTCTTTTGAAGATAATAGTAATTATCTTTGGTTTAGATGCGGAGCCCTTGGTAGTGGACATGGACATGGAGAACACTTACACTTTGATTTAGTCTCTAATGGAGAAGATTTTATAAGTGACCCTGGAAGATTTACTTATGTTGAAGGTAATAAAGACCGAGAATTCTTAAAAAGTTGTTTTGCACACAATACTACTATCGTTGACAATCTTCCATTTAGTAAATTTAATGGAGCATGGGGTATTGTTGAATCTGCTTTAACTTTAAATACACACCACTCTTTTAATACAACCTTTGATTTTGTAGAAGGTGGACACTTAGGATATGTCTCTTTAGAATCTCCTGTTGTTACTAATCGAAAAATTTTATATTTAAAAAATGATTTATGGATTATTATTGATGAATTTTTAACTGAAGGTGCTCACGAATATTCTCAAATTTTTAATTTTTATCCAGATAAAAAACCTACAGTTGATGGCCTAAAAGCTTTTATTAAAGGAGAAAATAGTAATCTTTTCATGTATTGGATTGATAAAAATTTAAACTTAAATTTAAAAAATAGTATTTTTTCTACTGAATATAATAAAATAAACTCTAATTTTCAATTGGTTAGTTCTATAAAAAGTAATAAAAGTAAAACACTGTTTACTATAATATCTTCTAAAGAACTTAGTATCCAAGAAGCTTCGGTTTTAAGAGGAGATGGATCTTTTGTTCCTTCTTATGAGGCCCAAGCAATTGAGATTACTTTAACTCCAAATAATAAAATTATTGTTTTTAACTCAATGATTGATATAAACAATCAGAAAAAAAGCTATTTAATTGATAATATCTTACTTTATGGAAAAACTGGATTTATTAAAAAGTATAACGATACCATATCTTTTGAAATTATTAAATATTAAAAAAGTATCCCTTAGAATAAATCTAAGGGATACTTTTTTATATTTTTTCTACTTTTACTTTATTGAATAATTCCTTAACAACATCTAGATCAATATTTCCTGTTTCATCCATCATTGCATTAGATATTCCACAAGCCATTGCTAACTTTAATGTTTCCTCTGGTGATTTATTTTCATTTAAACCATATGCAAATCCAGCAATTGTCGAATCACCACTCCCTACAGGATTTTTTATATTTACCTTAGGTATGCTTACTCTATAAATATCATTTTTCTCATCAATAAAGATAGCCCCATCTTTCCCTAAAGAAACCAATAGATTTTTGCATCCTCTATTTTTTATCTCTTTAGCACCTTCTAAAAGTTCTGAAAAAGTTAATAGTTCCCTTCCTAACATTCCTTCTAGCTCTTCTTTATTAGGTTTTATAAGATATGGATTACCTTCAATGCCTTTTAATAAAAATTTACCACTTGTATCAAGTATCACCTTTTTATTATTAGCTATCTCACATAAAACTTTATAGATATCATCTTGAACTCCTTGAGGAGCGCTTCCACTAATACATATTGTTTCAAATCTATCAAAATTATTTTTAAAAAACTCTAAAAATTTATCAATATAATTTGTTGAAACTTTTTCTCCTGGTTCTAATATTTCAGTTTGTGTTCCTTTTCCTAATATAGCAATACAACTTCTTGTTTCTGCATCTGTTTTTATAAATTTATCTTTGATTCCTATACTTTCTATTTTACTACTTATCCAATCACCACTATTCCCACCTAAAAAACCACTTGCTTCAACATTTTCTCCAAGTAATCTTAAAACTCTTGAAACATTCAATCCTTTTCCACCAGCTGTTTTAGATGCTTTTCCTCTAAAAATACTATTTATTTCAAAATTATCTATTTCATATCTTATGTCAATTGCAGGATTTAAAGTTATTGTTAATATCATAATTATCCTCTATTATCACTTTTACACATAATTATCTTATCTACAACAACCTTTTTCATAGCTTCTTTTGCTGGAATTAAATATTTTCTCGGATCGCTTTCATTTGGATTTTTTAAGAAAAATTCTTTTAAACTCTCTGCGAATGGTATTTTTAATTCTGTTGCAATATTAACTTTACAAATTCCATCTTCTATTGTTGTCCTAACTGAGTCAAAAGGTACTCCTGATGCTCCATGTAAAACTAATGGTATATCCACTAATTTTTTTATCTCTTTTAATCTATCATAATCTAATTTTGGTTCATTTTTATATAATCCATGAGCTGTTCCTATAGCTACCGCTAGTGAATTTACCCCAGTTCTTTCAACAAACTCTTTAGCTAATTTAGGATCTGTATATGAAGACTGTGATTCATCAACTATTAAATCATCCTCTTGCCCTACTAATTTTCCTAATTCTGCCTCTACACTTACATCATATCTATGAGCAAAATCTACAACTTCTTTTACTATTTTTATATTCTCTTCAAAGGGATGATGTGATGCATCAATCATAACTGACTTACATCCTAATAAAATAGCTTCTTTTATACTATTTACATCTTCATGATGATCTAAATGAAACGCTATTGGTATATCATACTTTTCACTTGCTGTCTCTATCATTTTTATCAGATACTCAATACCTGCATATTTAACTGTACTTGGTGTTGCTGCTAATATAACTGGTGATTTTAACTCGTTTGCTGTATCTACCACCACCTGAATTGTCTCTAAATTATGAATATTAAAAGCTGGTACTGCATACCCTCCTTTTTGTGCATCTAATAACATTTGGTTTGTTGAAACTAACATTGTGATTCCCCCTTATAATCGTATATTATAACACCTTGTACAACTCTGTTTACTTCTCCTGTTGGACACGGATTATCTGGATTTATTCCAAAACTTTTTGATTTATAAAATGCAAATAATTGAGCAAAATATATATAACTAAACATATTGAATACATCTTCTGCATTGTTGTCATCATTATTAAATGTATAGTAGTAATGTGAATTTTTTCTGGCTTCATCTGAATTTTTCATATCTAAAGTTACTAAAACTTTCTTTTTATTTTCACCATACATCTCTTTTAATAAATCTAATTCATATTTTCTTGTATAATCATTATTTGAAAGTAACGTAATAATCATTGTTGTGTCATTTATAATCGACTTTGGTCCATGTCTAAATCCTAGCGGTGAATTATAATGTAAACTCATATGACCTGCTGTTAACTCTAAACATTTCAATGCTGCCTCTTCTGCTACACCTTTTAAACATGAACTTCCTAAATATACAATTCTTGATATATCTAAAGTTATTAACGAATCAATCAACAACTTCATATCCTCATCTTTTATTTTTTCTATTTGTTTTTTCATTACATCTTCTATTTTTTCTAGTGATTCTAAATTAAATATTAAAAGTCCTGTTAAAGACATACAAGTGAAACTACTTGTCATTGCAAATCCCTTATCATTAGACTCCTCTGGCATTAAAAGAACAAGTGCTTTTTTATCATCTTTTTTATTTATTGCTAATTTTCCATCTTTATTACAAGTTATTAAAATATGACAAACATCATCTATTATCTCATCTGCTAGCTTAACCGTTGCTACACTTTCTGGACTATTACCTGAACGAGCACATGAAATTAATATTACTTTTTCATCTTTTTTTAAATAGTTTTCTGGGTTAGAAACGATATCTGTTGTAGCTATTGAAAGAACATTTCCCCCTAAAGCTGGAGTTATACTATTTCCTACAAACTCTGAAGTTCCTGCACCTGTAAAAATAATCTTTCTATTTTTAAAATCATTTTTATCTAAAAATGATTTGATTTCTTCTTTTTTTTCTTTCACTAAATTTATTGTTTCTAACCATAATCTTTTTTGTTGCTCAATCTCTTTTAATGTATAAAAATCTTTCATTTATTTATTCCCCTCCCATAATTTTAATGCATAAAGTGCTGATCCATAAACTGGCGTGTATTTTGGTTCAAGTATTACTGCATCAATTTTATTATTTTTTAAATAAATTTTTAAATTATCAAAAATATATTTTGAAGCTTTAAATACACCACCTACGTATGAAACCTTTATAGGCTTCTCAATGAAATCTATTTTTTCAGATATAGCTTTTATCATAAGTCCAATCTCTATTGATGCTTCTTTAAATATCTCTATACAGTGTGGATCATTTTTTTCTGCTGCTTTATAAACTACCATTGATAATTGAGCTATTTTTCCCCTATCAAGAGAATATTGATTATAAATTAAATCTATCAAATCAAAATCTTCTTTTAAATTTAATTCTTCTCTCATAGTAGTATATAAAGCTGTTTTAGGATATCTTCCATCTGCTTGTTTTGTAAATATTTCAATTCCTTTTTTAGCAATCCAGTAAGCCGACCCTTCATCACCACATGCATGTCCCCAACCGCTTGTTCTTGCTTCTTCCCCTAGTTCATTTATTCCATATCCAATAGCTCCTGTTCCAGCTATGATATTAATCCCAGGGTTACATTCCAACGATCCAGCCCAACCAGCTTTCATATCATTTCCTAATTGAAACTTTATCCCTCTCCAAGATTTTTTGGCAACATCTTCAATTATTTTTTGATCCTCTTTTATCTCTCCATACCCTGGAATACCTGCAAATATATAACCTATATCATCTTTAGTTATATTTAACTTTTCTAAAACTTCCTCTAGTATAGATATCAACAATTCTTCTAATCCATTAAAACCAATTTGTAAATAATGACCAGTTCCTTTTTGAAAACTTAAAACCTCATTTTTATCTTCATCTATAACTGAAACAGCTGTTTTTGTTCCACCGCTATCTATTCCTATAAAAAATTTCATTATGTACCACCCCAATATTTTTTTACTGGTACATACCAGTTAAAATGATTATAGTTAATTTTTTTTATTTTGTCAATTATTTTTATGAAAAAAGTCTTAGATAATTTCTAAGACTTTTTAATACTATATTCCATCTTCAATTTGAAAATTATCATTTAGCTCTTTTTTTTCAAATATAACTATAGATTCTTTTCCATGATTTATTATATCAACTATTGCTTTTTCTAGACTTTCTTCATCTCTATATTCTATTGCTGCTAAAATTGTAGGAATATTTATACCACCCAATACATATATATTTTTCATATTTTGAGACAAAGTTACTGCTGTTGAAAACGGAGTTCCACCTGCTAAATCTGTTAAAAAAAGAGTTTCTCTATCTCCATTCTTTAAAAGAGATTCAGTATATCTTTTCTCTAACTCTTTAGTTCCCATTCCATTATTAAAGTTTATATACTCTATATTTTCTTGTTTACCTATAATATATTCTAATGTTTTTTCAATAGCAGAAGCAAACTCTCCATGACCACTTACAATAATTTTAAACATATTCATCTCCCTGTAATTTTCTAAAGTATTCCTATCAAACTTCCTATTATTCCAATAGCTAATGTCAACATAATCAATGTTATTGGTGTTTTCTTTTTCTTTAATAAATAAAACATAAGAAGAGTATACAGTAAAGGCAACATATTTGGCATTATTTTATCAATTACATCTGTTTGAATATTTACTATTGTACTACCCATTTCTATAACATACGGTATGTTTAATCTAACAAAAGAAGCTATCAATCCACCTACAACTGTTAAACCTAATATTAACGAACCTTTTGTTACATACTCTGTATCTCCTTGTAATTTTTCTATAGCCTCTACTCCCATTTTATAAGAATAATGCATTAAGAAAAATCTTAAGAAAATATGAACCGAATTAAATATCAATAGAAAAATAATAGGTCCTGCTATACTTCCTTCCAAAGATAATGAAACTCCTATACTCGCAGCTATTGGCAATAATGTAAACCAAAATAAAGCATCTCCTATTCCACCTAAAGGTCCCATTAGTGCAATTTTAATTCCCCGTATAGCCTCTTGACTCTCTTTATTTTCTTCCATTGCTGTTACAATTCCCTGTACAAAAGTTACCAGAAATGGGTGAACATTGAAAAACTCCATATGTAATTTCATTGATCTAGATAAATCCTCTTTATTTTTATGAATTTTTTTCAATGCTGGTATCATGCTATATAACCATCCACACGCTTGCATTCTTTCATAGTTAAATGATGCTTGTAATAAAAATGATCTCCAAACCATATGATTTAAATCTTTTTTTGTTATAACTTTTTCTTGACTACTATCTACATATCCATTATTATTATATTCCATCGCTATAATCCTCCTCTGTAGAAGATGTTAAAGATAATCCCTTAATTTTATCAACACTTTTACTCTTCTGATAATCATATATAGCTATTATGAACCCTATTGCTGCAATGGCTATTACTGGTAAATTTAAATATGTTGCTAGTATAAACCCTAATACAAAGAATATTATATATTCTTTTTTAAACATTATATTTAATAAAAGAGCAAATCCTATTGCTGGCATCATTCCACCAGCTACTCCAAATCCTTTAATTAACCACGGTGGTAATAAAGAAACTATTCCTTGAGCTGCTTCTGCTCCTATTGATATTGGTAAAAATACTACTGTAAAATAAAAAATAAATAAAATCCCCATTCCTAAATAGTTTATTCTCTCTATTCCTTTTGTATCACAACTTTCTGCATACTTATCTGCCTTATGCATAACTGGAGAAAAAAATGTAAATAATAGCGTTATACATGCTTGAACTGCTACTGCAAAAGGAATTGCAATCCCCACAGCAACAGTAGGATCTTGCTTGGCCATAATTGCAAATGCTGATCCAATTATTCCTCCTACAACTACATTTGGTGGTTGAGCTCCACCAACAGGAACAGCTCCCATCCAAACTAGTTCTAATGTTGCTCCTGCAATTAATCCCATTTTCATATCACCTAAAATCAATCCCACTATTAATCCACTTACTAATGGTCTATGAATATGTGATAGTCCATCAAATAAATCTATTCCAGCTAATCCCGCATAAATGGCAACTAAAAAAGCTTTTAATAACATCTACACCCCTCCTATTTTATCAATTCTAGAATATTTTCCTTTCCTTCTGTTGGAACTCTTTGAATTTCCAATTCAATACCTAATTCTGATAATTTTTTGAATGTTGATATATCATTTTCATCTACACAAACAGCTTTAGATATTTGTTTTTTCCCCTCAGCCATATGCATATTTCCAATATTTACTTTTTTTATTGGCACTCCCCCTTCAACTAATTTTAATACATCTTGAGGTGTTTCAGCTATTATTGCTATAAGCTGTCTTGGTGCAGCTTTATGAATAATATCTATAGTTTTTTGAATAGAAAAATATCTTGTCTGAGCTCCTTTTGGTGCGGCTAAATTCATCAGACTTTGTCTTGTAGGATTTTGTGCTACATCATCATTTGGAACTAATAATAAATTAGCTCCTGAATGTTGTGCCCACGCAGTTGCAACTTGACCATGAATCAATCTGTTATCAATTCTCACTAAAACAATATTTGGTTCCGGCATAAAAAACACCCCTCTTTTTTATTTTTTGTACGTACCACTTTTATTGGTACGAGTATACCTCATTTTTTTTCATTGTCAATAATGGATTCTACTTTTATTTTTTTATTTTTTCATATATCTCTCTACCCTATATTTTATAAAAAAAATTTCAAAAATATTTTTTTCAAGACAAATTCTTATAACTTTGATATAATTTGAAAAAATTAAACTTTATTAGGGAGGTACTATAGTGATTGATAAATCTTCTACAACACCACTTTATTTACAGCTAGTTGAAATCATTTTAGAACAAATAAAATCTGGTACATACAATGAAGGCGAAAAAATTCCTTCTGAAAGGGAGTTATCAGAAACTTTTAATATTAGTCGAGCTACTGTTCGACAAGCTTTATCTGAACTTGAGAAACAAAAAGATATTTATAAAATACATGGAAAAGGAAATTTCGTATCAACTCACAAAATAAATCAAGATTTGAATGGTTTTTATTCCTTCAGTGATGAAATGATTAAATTAGGTAAAATTCCTGGAAATAAAATTCTAAATCTAATTTTAAAAGAAGCTGGAAATGTCATAGCTGCAAAACTAAATATACACCCTAATGATAAAATTTTTATTTTAAATAGAGTTCGTTTAGCTGATAATGAGGCCCTTATGTATGAGACAACATACTTACCTCAATGGAGATTTGAAGAAATTTTAGAAAGTGATATTGAATTAAACGGACTGTATAATCTCATGAAAAATAAATATAATGTTTCTATCTCATATGCTGAAGAAACTTTTTCACCTTGTATTTTAAATGAAAATGATAGTTTATTTTTAAACGCAGTTCCTGGTGATTGTGGTATGACTCTCGAAAGATATACATTTGAAAAAAATAGTATTATTGAATATACAAAATCAATAGTTAAAGGAAATAGTTTCAAATATAAGGTTCGTCTAAATAATTTTATTTAAAATATATTTTTACTTCTTCAAGGATTTATATGTTTTTACTTGTAAAACCATTATATTTTAGTCTTAATTCTATGGTTTTTTAAGGAGGATATTAAATGAAGAATAAAAATATATACACTGTAGCCTCTATTGTTGGTATGGCTGGATTTATATTTGTATATGATTCTGCTAATTTGGGAGGATCTGTTAAATATATTCAACCATATTTTAAATTAGGTCCTAGTCAAGTCGGAATTCTTGTTGCCATATCTCTTATTGGAAACTTTTTCGGAAGTTTACTTGCAGGATATTTTAGTGATAAAATCGGACGGAAACTAACAATGATTTATGGAGTTATCGTTGGAATAATTGGTCTTTTATTTGCCTCACTCGCCCCATTTATTACTATTTTTTATATTGGAAGAATTGTTTTTGGTTTTTCTATTGGGTTAATATTTGTTGCAGCTCCAATGTATATTACAGAAGTCGCACCTGCTCCTAAAAGAGGTCGAGCAGGCTCTATTCGTCAACTGCTTTTAGCTTTTGGATTAATATTAGGCTATACTATTGGATTTATATTTAACTATCATTTTTCTTTAGAATGGAATATTAAATTTGGATGGAGAGTTCTAATTTTTATTGAAATTGCGTTATTAATTATTATGCTATTTAGCATGCTCACTCTTGTTGAAAGTCCTCGTTGGCTTATAATTAAAGGTCGAATTGAAGAAGCGAAAGAAAGCTTGGAAGCTTTTATTGATTCGAAAGAACGGGTAAATATAGTTTTTTCAGAAATGCTTACCAATAACTCTCCAGAAATATCTGGAAAAAAAATAAAAATTCGTGGTGGTCTTGTTTATGCTTTAACTCTTTGTATTATTTTCCCAATATTTAGACAACTTTCTGGAGTAAATGCTATCACATATTATGCTCAAAAAATATTTGCAACCATTTCTAGTGACACTCCTAGTTTGGCTTATTTTCAAAGTATATTTATTGGTGTTTCAGAATTATTAGGTGCTATTTTTGTAGTTACATTTGCCGATAAAATGGGTCGAAAAATCCTTTTACTTATTGGTGCAGCAGGAATGTTTTTTTCGGAAGCGTTTATTGCTTATTCTTTATATGAAACGCAAATTGGATTAGATTTATCTTATTTTATATATATTTATAATTTTTTCTTTACTATATCTGCTGGTGCTATGCTTACTGTTTATATATCTGAAGTTCTTCCAACTGTTATTAGATCAAAAGGAAGCTCTCTTACTGGTATGATAAATTGGATTGCTGATGCAGCAATAATTTACTCCTTCCCTCTACTAAATGCTAATATCTATTTAACAGAAAAATTTCATGGATCAATTTCATTTATTATTTTTTCTGGTTCTATGTTAATATTTTTTATCATAATTCTATTTCTCCCTGAAACAAAAGATAAAACACTTGAAGAGATTGCAGATTATTGGAAAACAAAAGGTGATTGGGAATAAAAATGGGCTAATTAGCCCATTTTTATTTATTTTAAAATTTGATCTTTATCTTTTGAATCATATTCTATAACTCTTCCTAAAGAGTCCCCAGGCTCACTAAAAGGATAATCTTTTACACTTGCTACTACTCCATCATTCGGTGCTTCATAATTTTTTAAAACTTTTCCAAAAGCATCATATTGAGTAAATAAAATATCTCCTTTTTTTACTTTATCCATTACATTAACTTTTGTTTCTACAAACCCACCTTTTTCAGCTCGAATACGACTCCATGAATTTCCATAAAATGTCTCTGTCTCCGGTGTTATTTTTTTTCCACTTAAATTATCCCAATAAATAAGATTATTTATGACTCCATTTGTTGCTCTTTCTACTATTAAAGCTTCTTGTGTTTCTGAAGATCCCAATTCAAAAGTAATACTTGGAATTCCCAACTCTACAAATGATGTTTCCACAGAACCCTTTTCCCCATTATCCATTTTTACAATATCTGCTCTTGTTAATTCTGCCATCTTTTTAATATCTGGATTTCTAAAGTCAGCATAAACAAATAATGGGAATTTACTTCCTTTTCCACTTGTGTGTAAATCAATTACTTTATCTGCATTTTTTGATAATAAATTATTCCAAAGTAATGTTGAATATTTTTGGTCTGATGTTGCTGTCTTTCCCGAATCCATTTGTCTATTCAAATCTGATGTGCTTTCAGAACCTCCTCCAAATGTATAACCTCTATTATTATTTAACAATCCAGGTATATTCATTCCATGAACTATTGTTATTGTTCCCTTCAAATCTTGTGGTTTTAATTTCTCTTTTATCTTATAAGTAGTTAAAATCGGATTTAATTCATTTCCATGAACACCTGAATTAATTAAAAATTTCTTACCTGATTTTTCTCCTTTAATTACTGTAACTGGAATATACCATGGATTTCCTAAACTATTCTCTGTTCCTTCAAAGAAAAATTCATATGTTTTTCCATCCTCTAAATCCTCTACATCTAAGTTTGTTATTACATCTTTCCCAAGATATTTTCCTCCAGTATACTCAGTTTTAGCAAGTACTAGTGTAGTTAATGATAAAAAAGTTAATAAAAAAGTTTTTGACATTTATATCCTCCCAAATTTTAATGTCTACCCCAAAAGAAAAAGACATACCAAAATTGGTATGCCTTCGAGAACTTAATTATAAACTAATAAGCGTATTGTTATGGCAGCGTCACAATACTTAATTCACAGGGTCATAAAGATTATCGCCGTCGGCCTTAGGCTCCTTTTATGGAAGTGAACTAACCTCTCTTCTATTGTTAGAAGGAGTATACTATAAATAAAAAGTTTATGCAACTATTTTTTATTTTTTAAAAGGATTTAGATTGATATTTTGTAATAGTAGTAATATAATTGTAATTATTTAAGGAGGAAGTTATGAAAATATCAATAATTTTAGATTTTGTATGTCCATATTGTTATGTTGGAGAAAAAATTTTAGAAAAAGCTTTAAAAGAAAAAAATTTAAAACCAGAATTTAGATTTTTTCCTTATGAGCTTTCACCTGAACCGAAACCACAACCTATAGTTAACGAAGCTAGCAAAGAATATTTTGAAAAAAATATAGTTAATTGGGCAAAACAGGAAAATATTGAAGTTAATTTTCCAACAATCAGTCCAAAACCTAGAACAGCATTAGCTTTTGAAGGAATATATATCGCTGAAAAATATGACAAAGGAATTGAATATGTTAGAGCAGTTCTAGAAGCATATTGGCTACATAATAAAGATATCGGAAACGTTGAAATATTAATTGAAATTGCTGATAATTTATTAATACCCAAATTTGAATTTGCTGACGCTTTATTATCTGGTAAATTTAAAGAAGCTCATCAAAAACTAAATGCTGAAGTTTCTGAATTTGATTTTGACGTTGTACCTACTTTCTACATCGATGATACTCAACTTGAAACTTTTCCTAGAACAACTGAAAAATGGTTAGAATTATTAAAATAGTAAAAATGGCTATCTAAAAGATAGCCATTTTTTTAATACATTCTATACCCCATATTTGTTAATTTTTCTCTTACTTTTTCTTGGTGCTGTTTATCGAAACATTCTAATACAAAAGTTGCTTCTTGAGAAGTTATTCCTAAATTTTGACTATACATAGTTTGATTTATACTTAAAATATTTGCATTCATTTCACAAATAGTAGCCACAACTTTTGCCATCTCTCCAACTTTATCTGAAAGTTCTATTGAAAATGCAAATCTTCTTCCTTCAAGTATAAGAGCCTTATTTAAAACTCTTTCAACAAGGTTAATATCAATATTACCACCTGATATTACAGCACAAACTTTTTTATTTTCAGCTTTTATTTTTCCAGCTAAAATTGCTGCAACTGTAGTAGCTCCTGCTCCCTCAGCTACAACTTTACTTTTTTCCATAAGAAATAGTATCGCTTTTGCTATTTCATCTTCTGTTACAGTTACTATTTCATCAACACATTCTTGAACTATTTTAAATGGCTCACATCCTGCTTTTCTTACTGCTATTCCATCTGCAATTGTTGGTTTTGTTGAAATTTCACAGATTTCTTTCATAGCAACAGCTTCTGCCATTGAAGCTGCATGAGCTGCTTCAATTCCAATTACTTTAGCTTCTGGCCTTAATGATTTTATAGCTTTTGCTATACCACCAATAATTCCTCCTCCTCCAATAGGAACTAAAACAATATCTACATCAGGTATGTCCTCTAATATCTCTAATCCAATTGTTCCCTGTCCTGCCATTACAAATTTATCATCAAAAGGGTGTAAAAAAGTGGCTCCAGTTTCTTTTTGAATTTCACAAGCTTTTCTGTAAGCATCATCATAAACTTCACCTTCTAAAATTACCTCTGCACCATACGATTTTGTAGCTGCAATTTTTGCTAATGGAGCTGTTGCTGGCATAACTATTGTAGCTTTTATTCCTTGAGCTGCAGCTCCTAGTGCTACTCCCTGAGCGTGATTTCCTGCTGAAGAAGCTATAACACCAGCTGCTCTTTCCTCTGGTGAAAGACTTGCTATCTTATTTAAAGCTCCTCTTAATTTAAACGAACCTGTTTTTTGAAGATTTTCTAACTTAAAATACACTGCATTTCCAGTCATCTCTCTAAGAGTTGGACACTCTACTACAGGTGTTCTCTTTAATGAATCCTTTATAGTTTCATTAGCCTTTAATATATCTTCTAAGGTAAAATTACAATCCACGGTTTAACCCCTCCAAATTTCATTATTATATAACTTTTTACAACTTTATTATATATTTTTAGAACATTTTTTTCAAGATTTTTTTAATTTTTTTGATTTCTTGTAATTTTATATATTGTAAATAATAATATACCAGCACTCATAAATTGAACTGGAGATAATAATCTTCCATTAAAAATATAATCAAATACTATTGAAGAGACTGGGAAACATAGCTCACACATAGTTGCAATATTTGCTTTTATATATCTAAGTCCTATATAGTAAAGCAACACCGCTCCACTTCCTGTTGTTAAGCCTATAATAACAAAAATCATCCATTGATGAGAAGTTGTTTTTAGAAACCATCCTAAATTCCCATTAGCTATAACTATTAAACCAGTTATAATTGATGTAAATAAGTATCTTGTATATAGAGCTGTTCTAAAAGTAGAGTGAGCCAATATTTTTTTACCAAATACTGTAGAACTACCAAAAGAAAATGCAGCTAAAATAGCATAAATACTTGCTAAACCTATATTATCTCCAACTTCAAAATGAGGTAAAGAGAACTGAAACGTTAATAAATATCCACTCATTAATGCGGCTATAGTCCAAAATACAAAGTTTTTTCCTACTCTTTCTCCCAGTAAAATTCTAGCAAGAAATATCGCAAAAACCGGTTGTAACTTTTGTAAAAGAGTAACCACTGTGAGGTGATTAAAGTTAACTAGAAATAAAGCTTTTACTATAGATAACGTTCCTAAAGTGCCTCCAAATAAAGCTATTAAAAAATAAAAAAATAAATCTTCTTTACTCAATTTTTTTATATTTGTAATTTCAGATTTTCCAAATAAAATACTCATACCTATTAAAGGTAGTAGATGTAACACAAATACAACATATGCTACGTTTAATTGATATAATCTAGGAGTTAACACTATTCCGTCAAATCCCCACATTGTTGCTGCTAAGCAAACTAACCCTGCTCCTAAATATTGCTTTTTTATATTAAACACTTTTCCTCCTAGAAAAATAAAGTCGTCTGATTTGTTTCACTTAAAGACTCTATACAATTAAATTCCTTTAACTTATCTACAGTTGTTTGAGATGTTTTGGTTCTTCTTTTAAAATCTTCATAAGATATGAATCTTCCTAGCTCTCTTTCTCTGACTATATTTTCCATTACTGATGCTCCTAATCCATTTAATCCCATTAATGGAACTCTTATCTTTCCGTCTTCTATTATAAACTTAGAACCATGAGATTTATAAACATCTAAATTTAAAAATTCAAACCCTCTTGCATGCATTTCTACTATTATTTCACACACTGCTAATTGAGCTTTTTTCTTAACATCAAGCTTTGGTTCTCTATTTAATTCTTGAATTTTTTCTTTAACTTTTACTAAATCATTCATTAATTCAAAATCAAAATCTTCAACTTTTCTACTTAAGTATGCTGCATAGAAAGCCAATGGATAATGAACCTTAAAATAAGCTATTCTCATTGCCATCATAACATATGCTACCGCGTGTCCTTTAGGAAACATATACTTTATTCTTCTACATGATTCTATATACCACTCTGGAACCCCATGACTTTTCATCAAGTCAGAATACTCTTTCCACTGTGCAACATTTTTACTTGGTTGCCCTTTTCTTACAAACTCCATAATTTTAAAAGCAGTTCCTTTTTCAATACCTTGATCTATTAAGAAGTTCATAATATCGTCTCTAACCGATATTACTTGAGATAAAGTTGCTTTTCCTTCTCTTACAAACTCTTGAGCATTATTTAGCCATACATCTGTTCCATGTGATAACCCTGATATTCTAACTAATTCTGCAAAAGTTGTCGGCATTGTATCAACTAACATTTGTCTAACAAATCCTGTTCCAAATTCTGGAACTCCATATGTTCCTACAACTGAACCTATCTCCTCTTGAGTAACACCTAACGCCTCTGTTCCTGAAAAGATCTTCAATGTTTCAGGATCTCCTAAAGGTATATCATAAACGTCAACTCCCGTATACTCTTGTAATATCTTTATTGTAGTAGGATCATCATGCCCTAATATATCTAACTTTACTAATTGTTCGTCCATTACGTGATAGTCATAATGAGTTGTTGTTGAGTCACTATTTTGATCATTTGCAGGTCTTTGAACTGGACAAAATTCATATATAGAATTACCTTGAGGAACTACAATCATTCCTCCTGGATGCTGTCCTGTTGTTTTTTTAGCTCCTTCACATTTTTGGGCCATTCTCATGACTTCGGCTCTTCCTGAGAATATACTATGATCTTCGAAGAATTTCCTTACGTAACCTTCAGCATTTTTTTCTGCTAAAGTAGAAATTGTACCAGCTTTAAATACATTTGATTTTCCAAATAACTCTTCACAATACCTATGAATTTCCGATTGATACTCTCCTGAAAAGTTTAAATCTATATCTGGAACCTTATCTCCATTAAATCCCATAAATACTTCAAACGGAATTGAGTGTCCATCTTTTTTCATTTGTATCCCACATTTTGGACAAATTTTATCTGGTAAGTCAACCCCAGCTCCTTCTCTTTCAATAAACTCTGAATGTTTACACTCTGGATTAGTACATAAATAATGTGGATAAAGGGCATTAACCTCTGTTATTCCCATCATATAAGCTACAATTGATGAACCTACTGATCCTCTTGATCCAACTAAATATCCATTATCTAAAGATTTTTTAACTAGTTTTTGAGCTGATAAATATAATACTGAGAATCCATTTCCTATAATTGCTTTTAACTCTCTTTCTATTCTTGCCTCAACATTTTCAGGCAAAGGATTTCCATATAGCTCATAAGCTTTTGTGTAGGTCATTTCTCTAACTATATTTTCTGCATTGTCTATTTTTGGCGGATAAAATCCACTTGGGATAGGTTGAACTTTTTCAATCATCTCATTTAACTTATTTGTTGCCTCAACAACAATTTCTTTAGACACATCTTCTCCTAAATAATTAAACTCTTCTAATAACTCATCAGTAGTTCTAAAATAAAAACCATTGTCTACTCTATATTGGTTTTCTCTAAATACACTTCCACTTCCATAAAGAAGTATTGATCTTATTTTATGATCCTCTTTTTCTAAATAATGCACATTTGATGATCCCGTAACTAACTTTCCTCTTTCTTTTCCTAAATCATAAAGATATCTATTCATCTTTTCAACATCTTTGAAAGAAGCTATAGCTCCAGTTTCATCATTATCTAAAAATTCTGAGAATCCAATTCTAGGTTGAAGTTCAATATAGTCATAAAAATCAATTAATCTTTCAACTTTTGATAAATCATTTCTAAAATATGCTTCGGATAACTCTCCACTATTAGAAAAATGAATTGAAGTTGGAGCTCCAATAATCAATCCTTCTCTATTTTCATTTAAAACAGTTTTCAAAATTCTTGGTTTTTTACTTCCAAAATAATCAATATGTGCCTGTGAAACTAATTTATATAGATTTTTTAGTCCTACTAAATCCTTAACTAAAACCATTACGTTTCTTATGTCCTGTTTTCTATAATTCAAAGGAAAAGCTCCTGTCATATCCAACTGATTTGTAACTCCGTTTTCTAGATACTTTTCTAAGAATATAGCAAACATAGCTGCTGTAGCTTGCGAGTCATCAACAGCTCTATGGTGATTTTCAAGAGCTACTTTTAAAAATTTTGTCATAGGTTTTAATCCGTATCCTTTTTGATCAGGATATAAATCTCTAGCCATTTGCAAGGTATCTATTACAGCTGGATTATAATCTATTTCCATATATTTTTTTATATCTCTTTTTAAAAATCCCATATCAAATGGTGCATTATGAGCTACTAAAGTAGCATCCCCTATAAACTCCATAAAATCTGGTAATATTTTATCTATGGTTGGCATATTCTCAACTAACGCATCATCAATTCCTGTTATGTCCTGAATTTTCTTTGGTATTTTTTTTCCTGGATTAATAAGCTGTGAATATCTATCTACTATTCTTCTTCCTTGTAACTTTACAGCTCCAATCTCTATAATTTCATTTTTATGAGAATTTAAACCTAAAGTTTCTAAGTCAAATACAACGTATGTTTCCTCATCTATCAAAACATCTTTAGCATTTTGAACCATTGGCTGTGTATCATCTACCATATACATTTCACATCCAAAGATTATCTTTATATCTTTTCCTTTAGCTGCTTTATATGCAAATGGGAAAGCATGAACAACACCATAATCTGTTATTGCAACAGCTTTATGTCCATATTCTAAAGCTCTTCCAACTATCCCTTTTACATCTTCTACTCCACACATTTCACTCATTTTTGTATGAGTATGAAGTTCAATCATTTTTTCATCAGCTGAATCTATTTTTTTAGACTTTACTTTATCCAACTTATTTAATATATTTACTAAAATTATCTCTTCATTATTTTCAAAACTATCAATTTGTTTCTTTCCACTAATTTTTACAAAATCTCCAACTTTAACATCAAAATCTTCTGGACTATTTAAAAATATTTTAGCTGTTATTGAATCTTCTCCATCAGTTATTCTTAAAACTTGAAGAATTTTTCCAGTTCTTAACTCTCTTCCTTCTGTAGCAAATAGTTCTCCTTCTACAACTGCTATCTCATTTTCTATTAGCTCTTTAAATTCTGATATTGGCATACTTGGACTTTTTATATCTTTCTTTTTACTAAATCCACCTCTTCCCATAGGTACAGCTGACTTAATTTCAACTGGTGGAGCTGGTGCTTTTTCTGTTGATACTTTCTCTGCAACTTTAGAGTTTAAAGTTATTATTTTATTTTCTATTTCAGTTTCTATAGATTTTATCTCACTATTAAAATCTCCTGATATGAAATTTACTCTAAAGCCTCTAATCCCATAGTTTTCTAAAAGAGTTTGTATTTTTATATCTAAATTTGAACTATACAGTGTTTCTACCGCCATCTCATTTTTCAATTCAATATCAATCACTTCATTTTTTATAGATATTCTATATAGATATAAAAACGATTTTGAAATAGCATTAGTTCTCTTTAATTTTTCAATAACTCTTTCAATAATTTCTAAAAAATTTTCTTTTGTAATCTCTTTCGTTAAATAATCTATTTTGAAATTAATATCTAACTCATTTCCAAACTTCTTTTTTAAATTTTCATAAGCCTTATCTAATCCTTTTAAATCTTGAGGAGTAGAAACTACACAGATAAGATCCATTTTTTTATTTCTTTCACTAAAAACAATCTCTGTTATTTCTATATTTTCAATCCCCATATCTTTAAAAATATTTCTTTGAGGTCTTATTCTAATTTCTCTTCTCAATTAATTTTCTCCTAATAATCTATCTAAAATTATTGAAACTGCTGATCTAACAGACAAATGATTATATTCTGCATTTCCTCTAATTGGTTCTAATATATAATCTGACATATTCATTACTTCATCTATTAATCCCCAACCTGTTCCAAATAATATTAAATATGGCTGATCATCATTAATCATTTTTTCAGATAAATTTTTATAACTTATTGAGTTTGGAAATATTTTTGCCGATGTTGTTATTATTAGAGGTCTTTTTCCCTCTCTTTCTTCTATTTCAGAAATACTTTTTTCTATTGATTCATAAACCCTTGTTCTACCAAAAGCTTCCTCTCTATCTCTATTATATCCTGTTCCAAATCCTTCTTGCCAGTATCCAATAATTCTTTCTGTAAGTTTTTTTTGTGCATCTACAGACACTATAATATGATATTGATTTACATCATATGTTCTACACGTTCTTGAAATATCATGGATATCAAAGTTTGTTACTGACGTACAAACTATATCTCCTCTTTTATTGTAAACTGGTGAGTGAACTAGTCCTAAATATATTGCTTTTCTCATTAATCTTACCTACCCTATTCTCTCTAATTTTTTGTACATTTCTATTTTTTCTAAATACACTTTATTAGCATATTTTAAATAATCTATATTTTTATCAGAAAGTTTTTTTACTACCTTTGCAGGAGAACCTATTATTAAGTCTCCCTCTTGAGCTTCTAACTTATCAGTGACTAAACTTCCTGCTCCTACGATACAGTTTTTAGGAATTCTAGCTCCATTTAATAAAATTGATCCCATTCCTATTATGACATTATCTTCTATTTCACATCCATGTATAATACAGTTATGTCCTATTGTTACATTTTCACCTATTATTACAGGATATGGTGTATCTCCATGGACTGTTGTATTATCTTGAATATTTGAATTATTTCCAACTTTAATTTTACTCATATCGGCTCTTAAAACTGCTGAAAACCAAATACTTACATTTTCTCCAGTCTCTACATCTCCAATTATAGTCGCATTATCAATAATAAGGTTATTCTTTCCAATTTTTGGAACTAGTTCTCCTAATTTATATATCATATCTCTTGCTCCTCTTTTATCTCTTTTAAAAGTTTTTTTTCTAGTTTACTAAACTCTCTACCTTTTAAAAGCTCTGGTCGTCTTTTTAAAGTTCTTTCTAAACTCTGTTTTAATCTCCATTCATCTATGTTTTTATGGTGACCAGACATTAAAACTTCTGGAACTTTTAATCCCTCATATTCAGCTGGTCTAGTATAATGGGGATAATCTAATAATCCATTATAAAAAGAGTCGTTTTCATAAGATTCTTTTTTTATAACTCCAGGAATAAGACGAATTATTGCATCTGATATCACCATAGCTGGTAACTCTCCACCTGTTAAAACAAAGTCACCCAAAGATATCTCTAGATCCACTTTGCTATCAATTACTCTCTCATCTATCCCTTCATAATGGCCTGCTATTATAGTTATCTCTTTTTCAGTAGATAACTCACATGCTAATACTTGATTTAACTTTACACCTTGAGGAGAGGTATAAATAACTTTTCCTTTATTCCCCTCTAGAGCCTTTAATAATGGTTCTGGTTTCATAACCATTCCAGCTCCGCCTCCAAAAGGTATATCATCACACTGCTTATGTTTCCCTTCAGCAAAATCCCTTATATTAACTATGTTAATTTCTACTTGTTCTCTTTCCACAGCTCTTTTTATAATACTGTGTTCTTTAAAAGAATTAAAAAACTCTGGAAATAGTGTTAATATATTTATTTTCACAACGTTCTCCTTAATCTTTCTTTCTTTCTCTCATTCCTTCAATTAAAGAAACTAATATCTCTCTTTTATTGAAATCTATATTCTTTATAAAAACTTCTACATCTGGAATCATTGTTTCAAACTCTTCATCTTCTATGACATAGATATCATGAGCTGCAGTTTCGTATATATCTACAACTTCACCTATATTTTCACCATCTTCTGTTATAACTTTCATTCCCATTACATCATTAGCTAAAAACTCATCCTCTTCAATTCCTAAAAGATCTCTTCTTACTTTTATAACTCCATTTTGAATTAAACCAGCATCTGTTTTATTTGTTAACTCTTCAAATTCTACAATCCATTTTTTATCTATCATGCTCGATACTTTTTTTATAGTTAAAATTTTTACCTCTCCTGATGGTAGCTCAATCATAACTTTATTTCCACTTAAAATCTCTAAATTATCTATATTTGAAGTAACTTTTATTGCTCCCTTTAAGTGATGAGTTCCTGAAACTCTTCCAACTGATAATAACTCCATTAATATTCTCCTTTAATTCTTTTAAATTTTAGTCTACAAACTCAACATTTACATTTAATCTATCTTTAACTCCAGCTGCTTGCATAACTCCTCTTATTGCATTTGCTGTTAAACCATTTTTTCCAATAACTCTTCCCATTTCACCTTGAGCAACACTTACTTTAAATGTTACAGTATCATCTATTAAATCATAACTTATTCTGATTCCCTCTTTTGTTTCTACTAATTCACCTATAATATAATTAATTAATAACTCTAATTTTTCCATAAATTTATCCTCCTAAATTTTTATTTTATAACTCTCCAGACCAAGGTCCTTCCCAAACTATTTCAGCTTTTACCCATTTTCTATTTAAATCTTCAACAATCATTCTAACATCCTCTTTAAAATCAGTTGTAGAAACTATTGTTAAATCTCCCTCATCGGCATTTTTTGTTCTTACAATTCCAACGCCCTCATATGCTTCCATTATTTTATTAATAAAATCTATATCCTCACGTTTTGTTTTTATTTTAAATTCATAACTATCCATTTTTTACTCCTTATTTAAGCTAAAAGGAGGCTTTCAAAAATTAGGAAAACCCCTCTTTTATCCATGCCTCACTTATTAAAAGTTTTATTCTTCTTCAAATATCTCAGCTAAATCTATAAACTGTTCAATTGTTAAATTTTCAGCTCTTTCTGTTTCTGATATTCCTAATTTTTCTAATTTTTCTCTTATAAAATCTTTAGAATATCCCAAAGTTGTTAGATTATTTATGATATTTTTTCTTTTGTTTGAAAAAGCTGCTTTTACATATTTAAAAAATAGACTCTCTGAAATTCGATCCTCATATCTTCTATCATTGTAAAACTTTATTGACATAAAAGCTGAATCTACCTTTGGTGGTGGCGTAAAAAATGCTTTTGGTATTGTAAATAAATACTCTGCTTCTCCATAATACTCTACGGCTAATGTCAATACACTTCTCTCTTTTCCTGATTTTGAGCATACTCTTTCTGCAACTTCTTTTTGAACCATTATAAACATTTCACTTATTATATCTCTATTTTCAATGATTTTATTTATAATTGGTGATGTTATATAGTAAGGAATATTAGCAACCACTCTTCCTTTACTTAATACATTTTTTAAATCTACTGTTAAAACATCCTGCATTATTAAATTAAATTTAGGATTTGATGCATATTTTTTTGTAAGTATTTTTTCTAAATCAGTATCAATTTCAATACATGTTACATTTTTAGCTTTTTCTAGTAATAAAGCCGTTAATGCACCTTCTC
The DNA here is from genome assembly GCF_000479045.1 of Cetobacterium somerae ATCC BAA-474. Classification (NCBI taxonomy): domain Bacteria; kingdom Fusobacteriati; phylum Fusobacteriota; class Fusobacteriia; order Fusobacteriales; family Fusobacteriaceae; genus Cetobacterium; species Cetobacterium somerae. The sequence continues at coordinate 60,040 of NZ_KI518071.1, read as the reverse complement.
CTGGTCCAATTTCAATTATATGCTCATCTTCTTTAACATCTGAAACTTCCATAATTCTATTCAAAACATCATTTTGATCTGTTAAGAAGTTTTGCCCAAATTTTTTCTTATGTTTAAAGGACATCTTTCCTCCTTTTACTTTTTTACTTTCTAACTACTTTTCCAATATAAGGAAGGTTTCTATATAGCTCATCGTAATCTAAACCATATCCAACTACAAACTCATCTGGAATTTCAAATCCAATATACTCTCCAACCATTTCTACTTTTCTTCTACTTGGTTTATCTAATAAAGAACACACTTTTAAAGATTTTGGTTGTTTTGACATTAAGAATTTTTTAACTGATTCTAAAGTTAAACCTGTATCGATTATATCCTCTATAATTAAAACATCTTTTCCTGTTAAATCTTCATCAACATCTTTTAAAATCTTTACTACACCTGTACTATCAGTTCCTCCATGGTAACTAGAGACTTTCATGAAATCCATAGCTAAATCTAATTCCACATTCTTTAGTAAATCTGCCATGAACATGATTGATCCCTTAAGTAGACCTACACAAATAAGATCTTTTCCTTCATAATCTTTTTCAATCTCTTTTGCAACCTCTCTTATTCTAGCTTGTAAATCACCCTCAGAAATCATTTTCTCTATTGTGTAATCCATTTTACCCTCCTAATTTTCAAATAATAGTTTACAAAATATTCTATCATTTAAGCTACTATTTATCAAGTAATTATTGATATTTTAGTGCCACTATGATATTATTTTATAAGTATTTAGAGTATTTTATTATTTAATTTCATAGCACCACTTTAGGAGGAAAAATGAAAAAATATTTAGCATATTTGCTATCATGTATACTTATTGTTTTTATCTGTTTTTTTAGTTTTAATATATTCTTAAAAACATATTTTAACAAAAGTTTTTATTCTTTACCAAATCTTGTTGGAATGAATCTAAAACAGATAGAAAAAATACCATCTATTGATAAAGTAAATGTAATCGTTGCAGGAAATGATTTTTCTGATTTACCAATTGGAACTATCTTCAAACAAAATCCAGCTCCTGAAAAAATTGTAAAAGAGGGAAGAACTGTTAGAGTTTGGTTAAGCAAAGGTAAAGATGACTATACTATGCCTGATTTTACAAATAAAAACCTTATCGAAGTTTCAGCTAAACTCCAAGAAGAAGGAGTTAAAATAAAAAAAGTTTCTTATACATCTTCAAACTTACCATACAATACTGTTTTAGCCACAACTCCATCTTTAGGCCAAAACACTCAAAAAAACAAAGGAGTATCTCTTTTATTAAGTAATTCTAATTCTGTAGCTTCTGTGGAAGTTCCTGATACAATCGGATTTACATATGAAGAGGCTACCAACGAATTAATTTCAAAAGGTCTTATTGTTGGCGTTGTTAAAGAAAAAGTAATTCCTAATTTAGAAAAAGGAATTGTTGTTGAAACTACTCATATTGGTGAAACTGTCCCTGCTGGAACTATCATTGATATTGTTGTTAGTTATTAATTGAAGGAGAGTGAATTATTATCGAAGGAATTGTTATCAATAAAATTCAAGGATTTTATAATATTGAAAGTGAAGGAAAAGAATATCTTTGTAAATTAAGAGGGATTTTAAAAAGATCAGACAAAAGGGAAAATTGTACAGTGGGAGATTATGTTGTTTTTGATGCAGATGGCTTTATAACTGAAGTTAAGCCTAGAAAAAATCTTTTAAGAAGACCTTTAGTTGCAAATATCGACTATGGTGTTATTCAATTTGCTGCTAAAGATCCCGCTATTGACTATGAAAAAATAAATATTTTAATATTAAATAGCTTATATAATAAAATCAGTCCTGTATTAATAATCAATAAAATAGATCTTTTATCACAAGAGGAATTAGAGGAAATTAAATCTAATTTAGAATACCTATCTAAGATAGATATTCCAGTTTTTTACATATCAACTTACAAAAATCTTGGTATGGACGAATTAAAATCATTTTTAAAAGATAAAGTTACTGCTTTTGGTGGTCCTTCTGGAGTTGGTAAATCAAGTATTTTAAATTTATTACAAGATTCAAAAGAATTAAAAACAGGAGAGACAAGCAAAAGATTAAGAGCCGGAAAACATACAACTAGAGATAGTAAACTCCTTACTCTTCCTAGTGGAGGCTTTGTTATTGATACTCCAGGATTTTCATCTGTTGATCTGCCTCCTACTAGCGATGCTCAAGATTTAATATCACTTTTCCCTGAATTTCATCAATTTGGAGATGGATGTAAATTTAATAACTGCGTTCATGTAAATGAACCTCAATGTGGTATAAAGTCTGCTGTTGATTCAGGAAAAATTACAAAAGAAAGATATGAATTTTACAAACGTTGTTATGATAAATCTAAAAATGAAATTTGGAATAAATATTAGAGCAATTATTATTACTTAAACTATTACACAAAGGAGTGAAATTTTAAATGATAAAAAAAGATATCAAAATAGCACCATCAATTCTTTCAGCAGATTTTAGTCAATTAGGCAATGAAGTTATAGCAATTGACAAAGCTGGAGCCGACTATATACACATTGATGTTATGGATGGAATGTTTGTACCAAACATAACTTTTGGAGCACCTGTTATAAAAGCTATTAGAAATAAAACTAGTTTAGTTTTTGATGTTCACCTTATGATTGAAGCACCTGAAAGATATATTGAAGATTTTGTTAAAGCCGGTGCTGACATAATTGTTGTTCATGCTGAAGCTACAAAACATCTTCATAGAACTATTCAATTAATTAAGTCTTTTGGAGTTAAAGCTGGTGTATCTTTAAATCCTGCTACTCCTGTTGAAGCGATAAAATATGTTATCGATGATTTAGATATGGTTTTAGTTATGTCTGTTAATCCTGGATTTGGAGGACAAAAATTTATTGAAAATTCAATCCAAAAAATTCAAGAAGTTCGTAATTTAAATAATACTGTTGATATTCAAGTAGATGGTGGAATAACAAATGAAACAATTGGAAAATGTATAGATGCTGGAGCTAATATTTTTGTTGCTGGTTCTTATGTTTTCTCTGGTAATTATGAGGAGAGAATTAAATCTTTAAAGGAGAGATAATTATGAATAATATAAATAAAGTAAATGATGTATTAGAAAACTTTTACAAGCTTTTCTACGAAACAGAAGATTTAGCATTAAAAAGAGGTATTAAATGTATAACTCATACTGAGTTACACATAATTGAAGCCATTGGAAAAGAATCACTTAGTATGAATGAACTATCTGATAGACTTGGAATAACTATGGGAACTGCTACAGTTGCAATTACAAAACTAAGAGAAAAAGGATTCATTGATAGAGTTCGTTCTGATGCTGATAGAAGAAAAGTTTACGTTTCTCTATCTAAAAAAGGTATTGAAGCATTAAACTATCATAATACTTATCACAAAAATATAATTTCAACTATAACAGAAAATATTCCAGAAAAGGATTTAAATCATTTTACTGAAACTTTTGAATTGATTTTAAAAAATTTAAAAGATAAAACAGAATTTTTTAAGCCTCATTCTGTTACAGAGTTTCCTGTAGGAACTGTAGTATCTATCAATGAGGTTAAAGGAACACCTATTATACAGGATTATTTTGCTAATAATGGAATCGAGCATTACTCAACAGTTAAAATTGTAGAATCTGAAGAAAAAGATAAGGTAGCACTTGAAAAAGAGGATGGTTCTATTTTAAAAGTTAATCTTTTAGATGCAAAAAATCTTATTGCTATAAAGGTTGAAGAATAATGTTGTACCTTGATGGTATATCTTTAAATAAAATTAAAACTGAGCTAGAAACTTCTTTAAAAGGAAAAGGTGTGAATAAAGTGGTTCAAACTAGTTCTCTTGCTGTAAGTATTAATTTTGGGAAACAGAGATTTATACTCTCTTGTTTCCCTTCTCTTTCATTATGCTACCTATCAGATACAAAAGAGGATAATTTATTAGAAGAAAATAGTTCTTTTGCCTTAAACTTAAAAAAATATATTGTTGGCTCAACTTTAATATCTATTAATCAATTGGGATATGATAGAATTCTTATTTTTACTTTTTCTAAACTGAATGAACTTGGAGAAGTAAAAATCTATAATCTATATTTTGAGATGATGGGAAAGCACTCTAATCTTATTCTTACTACAAAAGAAAATAAAGTACTAGACTCTATAAAACGTTTTTCTATTGAAGAGAATCCAAGTAGAGTATTGTTCCCTGGAATTGATTATTCAACACCATCTCTTGAAAAAAAACTTTCTCCCTTAAACTTAAACGAGGAGGAGTTTCTTAAAGAGAAAAATGAAAAATCACTTCTTAAAAACATAGAAGGACTTGGAAAAACTCTCGCTAATTCACTTACATCATTTGAAAATCTAAAAAATATTTTAAAAGATAAAATAGCTCCTAAAATATTTTTTAATGAACATAATGAAATTATCTTAGCTACTGTTTTAAATATAGAGCCTAAAGAATATGATACTGTAATTACATATAGTTCATTCCAAGAGCTGATAAATTTTTATTTAAACAATCAAAATTTATCTAATACTTTTAAAATTTTAAAAGATAAACTTACATCTTGTATAAAAAAAGAGATTAAAAAATCTGAAAAAGTAATTATTTCTATAAAAAAAGATCTTGAAGAGAAAAAAAACTTTGATAGATACAGAGAGCTTGGAGATATATTAGCTGCCTCTTTATATTCTTTAAAAAAAGGCATGACTGAAGTAGAACTTTATGATTTCTATAATGATTGTATGTGCACAATTCCTTTAGATCCATTAGTTACACCTCAGATAAATTTAGAAAAAATATATAAAAAATACAATAAGTTAAAAAAAGGTATGGAATATAATCAAAAAAGATTAATTGAAATATCTGATAATTTAAAATATTTTTTAGGTGTTGAATCTTTTATTAATAATAGTGATTCTAAAGAAAATCTAAAGCTAATTGAAGAAGAGCTTTCTAGTCAAGGTTATTTAAAAGTTCCTTCTAAAACAAAACATAAAAAAAATATTAAAAAACAAGTTATTAAAACTTTTAATTTTGGAGAAATTACTATTGATGGTATTTTAGTTCGATATGGTCGAAATAATTTAGAAAATGATGCTCTAACAACTAAATATTCTCATAGAGAAGATATGTGGTTCCACTGTAAAGATATGCCTGGAACTCATGCTGTTGTGAACGCCAATGAATTATTATCTGAAAAGTCTATTTATGATATTGCTGTATTTTGTGGTCAACAATCAAAGTTACCTAAAGGAACTAAACTTACAGTAGATTACACACAAATTAAATATTTAAATAAACCTAAAGGAGCTAAACCTGGGTTTGTTACTTACAAAATTTTTAAATCAATTGTCGTTACTTTATAAAATATAATGGGAAAATTCTTAGTAAGAATTTTCCTATTTTTTTATTTTTTTCTCTACTTTTTGACCTATTTTTTGTTATAATAAAAAAAACAAAATTCTATTTTTCAGGAGTGGTTTATGAAACAAAAATTATTATTATTATTTTTTATTCTTTATATGACTGTTTTTAGCTCTACTTCATCTCTCTATAAATCATTGGAACTAAAAGATAAAATGAATTATAGTGTATTTAAGAATGCCGTAAAAGGGGCTTCTAAAATTAAAGGGAAAACCTTTCAGTTTTTAACAGTTATTGATTTTACTAAACCATCTACTGAACCAAGATTCTCAGTTATTGACTTAAAGAAAAAAAAGTTACTTTATTATACTTATGTTTCTCATGGAAAAAACAGTGGAAAAGTTCTTGCTACAAAATTCTCTAATGCACCTAACTCTTTCCAAAGTTCTCTTGGATTTTTTATTACTGATACAAAGCCATATTTTGGAAATTACGGTTATTCTTTAAGATTAAAAGGCCTAGAAAATCGTTTTAACTCTAATGCCTATGATCGAGCAATTGTCATACATGGCGCTGATTATGCATCTAAAAAATATATTGATCAAATGGGATTTTTAGGAAGAACTCTTGGATGCCCTGCTATTCCAACTGAACTATCTAAAGAGGTTATTGATCTTTTATCTGACAACTCGATAATTTTTATAGCTGGTGACGATACAAAATATCTAAAAGAAAGCACCTTTATAAATTAAAAAAGGAGAGAATATAATATTCTCTCCTTTTAATATTGATTAATTGTTTTTAACCAATTTTCTTCATTATTTAAAAACTTTTCCACTTCTAGTTCTCCACTCTTATTCATCTTAAAATTTACAACTCCATCAATTTGCTTTTCATTTACCAGAATAGAAAATTTATGAGTTACCCCTTTTAAATCAAACACTGCTTTTTTATTCTTCCCTATTTTTTTATCTTTTTCTCCAGAAATTTTTATCACTATATTTGTACTCATATCTTTATTTTTATAATTATTATTTACAATTAAAGTATGTTCTTGCCCTGTTGAATATAAAATCCAGCCAATTAAACATACAAGAGATAAAAATATCAATATGCTTAATTTTTTTCTCATATAGTTTCCCCCTTGCTATCAGAGATTTCATTTGCTCTTTCTACTCGTCTCTCTCGTTCTCTTCTCCATTCATGCATCACTAAAACTAAAGCTATTATTCCATACGATACAAACACTCTAAAATACTCTCCTATTTGAGCTGATCCCATCAATTCTTTTCCTGCCACAGGAGAAATAATAAACATCATATGAAATAAAATAATTCCCGTTATTGCATTTGGAATACTTGCTTTAACAGCCGATGCTCCTCCAATTAATAAAGCAGCAATAGAAAACATCCCTATTTGTTCATGACTATTGTAAGTATTCATAGTTCCTATATTTTGCAAATATATAATCTGTCCAAATCCTGCAAGCACCGTCGATATTACAATAGCTAAAACTCTTGTTCTATCTACATTTATTCCTGCCGCTCTAGCTATTTCAATATTTTGTCCCACTGCTCTCATATCTTGTCCTAACTTGGTTTTTCTAAACCAAACTATAAATATGCATAAAAGTCCTACTAACAAAAATGTTGCTACAGGTATTTTTTGTCCTAAAACATCTATTTCTAATAGGCTGTCTAATCCTCTTCTAATACCTTGCAAATCTATTGCATTTCTTATTCCACTTCCCCTTGAAAGTATCAATTTTGGATTTGATATCTTTATTATGCTTCCCATTCCATACAAAACAACTAATTGATAAATTCCATTCATAAATAATCCTAAAATCATGGAAGTTATCATCTCTTTTCCTTTAGATTTGTTTAATATATTTCCACTAAAATATCCCAATGCCATTGCTATAGGAGTTGATAAAATCATAGCTAAAAATACTCCTTGATATCCTATTATTCTATACTCTGTTATAAAAATAAGAGCTATTTGTCCAGCCATTGCTCCTAAAACAATACCAAAGTTTAACCCCATTCCAGCTATTATTGGTATTAACAACGATAGAACTAAGAATAAATTTCTATCTAATCTTAATATCATCTCTTGAATTAAGTATTGAGGAGTTAATTTAGATATTGGAATTATTGAAGAAATAAAGATTAAAATAAAAATTGGAACTATATTTTTTTGTAAAAAACTTTTTATTTTTTCCATTATCTCTCCCCTCCTTTTCTAGTTAATGCATAGATTATCATTCCATTTGATATTATAACCCTTATAGTTTCTGACATATCTGTTTTTATCAATCCACTTATTACTATTGGAGTCATTGTTATAACTCCTTGAAACAAAACAGTTCCAACAATAACATTAAATATAGAAGCTTTTCTCACTGAAGCTCCCCCAATTAAAATGGCTGCTATAGCGGGAAATGCCATATAAAAAGGTGCTAAATACAATTGTATAAATCCAAAACTTTGTTGGTAAACAATTATTCCAATTCCTGCTATCATAGTTGACATTATAACTGAATTTATTCTTGCTTTATTAATATCAACACCTATTGATCTAGCAAATTTTTCATTAGATCCAACAGCTTTCATGGCTAATCCATTTCTACTCTTAAAATATTCTTTTATTAAAAATGCCAATAATAAAAAGAATACTATCTCTCCAATATAACTAAAATTTCCTGACGAAGAAAATATTTTACCTAAAATTTTATTCCAATATCCTTCAACACTTATTGTTGTTCTTAATCCCTCTCCACCATATGCCCAAATCATATCAGGTTTTTTAAAAGGTAATACGAGCCACATAATACACATAAATGCAACTGATGAAAAACCAACATATGTTGCTATCATCATCTCTCCACCTTTAACTCTATTTAATATAGAACCATATCCATAACCAAATAGTATTGATATTGGTAATGATATCAATATTGCACCTAAAAATCCAAGTAGTCCAGTTAATCCTAGCTCTATACTTAAAACTGCTCCAAGCAATCCAGCTTCTACACCTAAAGGCATACCAAAGTTTAACCCTGTACCTCCTTGAATCATTGGAATAAGAGACAATACTAATATTATATTCATCCCTACCCTAATTAAAGTATCTTGAAAAGCTACTTTCAGATTAACTCCTACAAAAGGTGCTAGTGTATATAGAGAAAGTAGAAATAAAGCTATTATTATTCTCGGTAATCCTATCTCTTTTATTTTTTTTACTATATTCTCATTCATTTTTGTCCCCCTTAACTCCTGTCATTAATTTTCCAAATTCTAACAGGTCATCCTCTGGAGATAAAATACCTGCAATTTCACCCTCCGTTACAATTGCGATTCTGTCGCAAACTGATCTTAACTCTTCCAATTCTGATGAAGTTAAAATTATTGTCATTCCACTATTTCTATTATATTCTTTCAATGTTTCAAGAACAATTTTTTTTGCTCCAATATCAATTCCTCTTGTAGGTTCTGATATAAAAAGTATATCTGGGTTTATTGTAAAAGCTTTTGCTAAGCAGACCTTTTGTTGATTTCCACCACTTAGCTCTCCTACCCTTTGACTCCCGCTCATACATTTAATCTCTAATTTTTCAATGTAGTGTTGACTATTTTTATCTATTTCTTTTTCATCTATACTTTTTAATAATCCAAAATATCTTTCTTTTAAAAATTTATTTTTTATATATATTGATGGATAAGCTATATTCATACTTATCTTTTCTTCAAGTATAAGTCCCACTTCTTTTCTATCTTCAGATACAAAATACATCCCTTTTTCCAAAGGTATTTTAGGATTATTTAAATTTATTTTTTCATTTTTATATATAACTTCTCCCCCTGCTGGATAAAGCCCCATTACTCCATTCGCTATACCTACCTTTCCTTGACCAGCCATTCCTCCTAATCCTATTATCTCACCTTTTTGAACTTTTAAATTTATATTTTTAGCTTTTTCACCGGGCATATCTACCCATAACTTTTTCATTTCTAAAATAATTTCTGGATTACTCTCTTTTTTTTCTTCTTTTTTAGTTTTCTCTCCTATCTCTCTACCAATCATTAATTTTGTAATTTCATCTACGTTAGTTTCTGATGTTTCTAATTCACTCATCATAATACCATCTCTTAAAACTATAATCCTGTCTGAGACATCCATAATTTCATTTAACCTATGAGTTATAAATATAATTGCTATTCCTTCACTTGCCAACCTTTTCATTGTTTTTAATAAAATTTCAGCTTCTTTTTCTGTTAAAACTGCTGTTGGTTCGTCTAAAACTAATAACCTTACATTTTCTCTCTCTATTTCTCTTGCAATCTCTGTAAATTGCATATGTGCTACAGGCATCTCATTAACTTTAGTATCTACATTCAAATCAACTCCTAAATGTGATATTGCAACCTTTGCTCGTTCTCTATCTTTTTCAAAATCTATTTTACTTATTCTTTCTCCAAATATCTCTTTTACAAAAGATTTCTTTAAACTTTCTCTATTTAGAACTATATTCTCTGAAGCCTTAAATCCTGGAATTAAAGAAAATTCTTGATGAACCATTCCTATTCCCGCATTTAAAGCATCAAAAGAGCTTTTAAAATGTACTTTTTTACCTTGAAAAATCATCTCTCCGTTATATCCACCAGTTTCTTCTATTAGAGACATTCCAAAAATTATCTTCATTAAAGTAGATTTTCCTGCACCATTTTCTCCAACAAGACCTACTATTTCTCCCTCTTTTATTGTAAAATTTATATCTTTTAATACTGTGTTTTCTCCAAAACTCTTAGATACTCCTGACATTCTTAAAAGTTCTTTTTGCATTATATCACTCCCTTTTATACCTCTATCAAAAATTTTGACCACTAGTCAGGTAAAGTCTAGTGGTCAAAAATTTCAATTATTTTATTGAAAAATATTTTTCTGGCACTTCTAGTTCTGTCATTTTTAAATAACCTTTTCCTAAAACATATGTATCTTGGTATAACAAATAGAAATTCTCTCGCTCTACTCCTCTAACATCTACATAATTACTTCCATTCCACTGAGCTCCTGGAGTATTTTTTGCTAAAACTTCTTTTAAAGCATCAAAATCATCTATTTGAGCTTTTCCATCTAGTACTTCTTTTGCTAAATCAACTAAAGAAACTGTAACAGAGAAATTGTATGAATAAGCCCATGTTCCCATTCTTTTTGCTCCACCTTTTTCTCCCACAGTTTTTTCAACTTTTTCTAAAATCTTTGGCCAATTCCCTTTTTCATCCTCTGTAAATTGTATCCCTAAAGCTCCAGGGTATCCCATTGTAGGCGATGGTAAATCCGCCTCAACAAAGTATCCACCTTTCTCTGCAACTCTTTTTAATAAAGGCTCTGTATGAGCATCATTTGTTGCAAAAAAAGCTGTTTTATCTCCATATTTAGTTATCCAATTTGGAACTTGTTCTAAGATAAATTGTTGTGCTCCTGCTACTCCTACATCACTTACAGGATCTGGAGCTGTCATTTCAATAAACTCCATTCCTAAATCATTTGCAGCAACTTTCATTACATTTCTTCTTTTTGACAGAAGCTCATAGCTCATATGTCTAGGAAATGAAATATGCATAAACTTATCTGCTCCCATCTCTTTTGCTGCTTTTACTATTAAATAACCTCTTGCTATACTATCTGGATTCACAACTAAATCCGAAACTTCTCCAATCATTTCAGGATCTTCGTGTGGTGAATTTGCTAAAAGTAAAATATCTGGTCTTTTTTCTCTAATTCTTCTAAACGCTTCCACTGTTCCTGGAATTGCTTCTCCTACAACAATAGCTTTCATTTTAGGATCATCTGCTAAACTTACCATTTGAGAAATTGTCGTTTCCATCTCTTGCATAAAATTATCTGGATAAGTTACATGTACTATCTCTCCACCCTTATCTGCTGGTCCATATAATTTTATGGCCTCTTCAGCTCCTCTTAATCCATCTTCTGATTGAGAAACTGTCCCTGTTATTACTCCAATATGATATGGTGCTTGTCCCATACTAACTACTGATAATAAAAAACTCATTAAAATTAAAAAAATTTTTTTCATAAATCCTTATCCCTCCCTATAACTTTATTTTAATTTTTATTATTTGAATTAATATATTTTATATTATAGTTTTTTAAAAATATATTTTTATTATATATATATTAATATCATATATAGTTATTATTAATATAGATTCTAATTTTTCTTGTATACTATTTTTTTAGTATTTTTGTCTATTTTTTATTTTTACAAAAAATAAAAAAACTGCAATACTGCAGTTTTTTCTTACACTTTTATTTTGCTAAATCATATATTGCTTGAACATATATTTTTAACCAAGTATCTAATTTATCTAATTCTAAATACTCATTTTTTTGATGCATATTATCCTCTTGATCTTTTAATAAAGCTCCAAATGCAACTCCATTTGTTACAGCTCTAGCATACGTTCCGCCACCAATAGAAACTGGTTCTGCATCTACGTCACCTGTTATGTCTTTATATATATCCATTAATGTTGTCACTAAGAAGCTATCTTTAGGAACATATAGTGGATTCTTTGCTGACCTTACTGTAACATTTAAATTTTTAGTTTTTGCTCTTTTTTCTACTTGATCAATTACTTGTTCTTTTGTAAATGTAACTGGATATCTAATATCAAATCCAAACATTACATTTTTACCTTCACACTCAATTTTACCAATAGTTAATGTTAATACTCCAGATGGTTCATCTTCAAAATTAATTCCTAATCTCTCTCCTGAATATTCCATCTTTATATACTCATTGAAGAATTCTACTAAATTTTTTAGTTTTTCATCTTCTATTTTTAAAGTTGACAAGAAACTAAATAAAGCTGATATTGCATTATAACCATTTGCTGGTCTAGCTCCATGAGAAGCTTTTCCTAAAGAAACTATTTCTATTTTTTCATCTTTTTCAGTCGCTACTATCTTAAAATCTTTTCCTTCGTTATATTTTTCTAAATTTAAAAATATTTCATCTTTCATTGACAATGGAAATAACCCTATCGCAGAATCTGGAACTGAATTAAATGCTACTCCACCTTTTATTGAAAAATTTAATTCTTCTTGATACTCTTGACTCAGCATTAAGTGTAAAATTCCTTTTTCGGCATAAGTTACAGGAAATGATGAGTCTGGAGTAAATGCCATTGCTGGTTGTGGCATATTTAATTTTCCAAAATAATGGTTCATACATCCCCAGCCAGTTTCTTCATTAGCTCCCACTATCACTCTAACTTTTCTATTTAATTTAACTCCTGAATCTTTAATAGCTTTTAATGCATATAAGGCAGCAATTGTAGGACCTTTATCGTCTAAAACTCCTCTTCCATACATTTTTCCATCTACTATTTTTGCTTCATATGGTGGATGATCCCATCCTTTTCCCTCAGGTACAACATCCACATGTCCAAGAATCCCTATCATCTCTTCATCTGAACCTACACCAAAATCAATACACCAAAATCAATATGACCTGCATAATTATCAAAATTTTCAACTTCAAAACCTAATTTTTTTCCTAAATCTAACATATGCTCTAGAGCCTTTGCAGGTCCTTCTCCAAAAGGCATTCCTTCTAATGGTGCCTCTTGCACGCTTTTAATTCTAACTGACTCCTGAATTGATTTAACAACATCATCTTTGTAATTTAGTACAAACTCTTGTAAATTCAAAACTATTCACCTCTCCCCTTTACTTTTACATCATTTACATCTATTAATGTATCTCTATATTTAGTATAGAAATATCTTACATACTCATACTCAAAAGGACTTCCAGTCCCATAGTATCTAAAATTCTGATTTTCTTTTCTTGCATTAATTGCTCCCATCGTAGTAACTCCTGGGTTATTAACATCAAAACCAACAGGTTGATCATATGGATTTATCTCTGAAACACTTACTATTCCTGCTGCTTTCCCTGCTGTATCTCTAAGATTGGATGGTCCAAAACCAGGTAATACCAAGTATGGTCCATTTCCAACTCCATATTTTGCTAAAGTTAATCCAAAATCTTCGTATGTTTTTGGTAATTCCAAAGCAGATGCCACATCAAATAATCCTAAAATACCAATTGTTGAGTTTATTCCAAATCTAACAAAAGTTATTGTAGCTTTTCTTCCTTCAAATTGTAATATTGAATTTATAAACGTATTAATTTCTTGTAAATTTGAAAAGAAATTAGACACACCTTTTTGAACAAATTTTGGTGCTATAAATTCATAAGTATTAACAGCTGGAATTAAAACATATTTATCTAAATAATAATTAAAGTAGTATATTCTTCTGTTCAAAGGTTCTAACGGATCATAAACTTCTATAAATTTAGTTCCATTTATCTCCTTCTTTTCTACAACTTCACTTCTTATTCCTTCTGGTTCATATATAATCTCTTTTCCATTTCCTAATTTTAAGTATTCATTACTCTTTAAATGAGTATGTTGATTTAAGCTTTCTTTTTTTTCAAAATTTTTTTCAGAAATATCATTTTTGGTTTTTAAGGGAGAACAGCTAATAAAAAATATGCAACTTATCATTAAGCCTAACTTTTTATAATTCATTGTTGAACACCCCCTTCTCTAAAAACTCTAACATTTTATCCACATTAGTTTGATAAAACATGTTTCCACAATGTCCCCCATAAGGATATATCAAACTTCTTTCTTTAAATACATTTTTTATAAAACTTCTATCCTTATCAGATAAAATAAAATCATCTTCATTGGTTACTGCTACTATTTTATCTTCTTTCTCTAAATAACTTTTAATTATTCTCAAATCTCCATATTTTAAAACATCGTTAAAAGTTAAATCTCCACCTAATATTTTTAAATAATATGGATAAGCTAATTTATTTAAATAATCACTAAAGTTTGCAAAATTAATGCTTTCAAAATAAGGATACATTTTTGAAAACTTTCCCGGAGTTGTATTTGAATACACATGAGTACCATTTATTTGATCTACAATATAGTTTAAATCAATTGATGTTAAATTAAAAGCAAGTCCTATTAATCTTTCCATCTCTTTATTAGATAATTCTTGTTTTTCAAAAATTGAGTATATTCCTTCTTCTGTTATTTGTAAATCACTAGGTGAGATGTTCTTTTTTACTACTTCCATTACTTCATCAATAATTTCTACTATTTGCCCTTTATTTTCTATATTTTTTGATAACATATTATCTAAAGTAGTTGCTGAATAGTATAAATTAACAGATGGATTAACCATATAAACTCTTTTAAAATTAAAATCTTTTCCTTGAGAATCTAAATAAGATAAAATAGCTGAGTGCGTTGCTCCCATACTATATCCCATTAAATAAGTGTCTGTTATTTCAACTTTCTCCTCTTTTTTTACTTTTTCTAACATATCTCCCATAATATTATATAAATCTAAACCGTCCTGAATCAAAACTCCAGGTACCTGACTATTTGATACGTTTAATATAAAATTAGAATTAAACACTGACGTTACAGTTAGTACATGATATCCTGCATTGTAAAATATCTTTTGAAAGTTTTTTGTTCTTGTAGAGTTATATGCAGATCCTGTTCCTGATAAAACAAAAATTAAAGGAGCTTTCCCTTTTTGTTTACTTAAAGAAAAATTAAATCCTTTGTCAAACCACATATTTGCAGGTACTTTATTACTTCTTTCTAACATAATTTTGAATTCCTTAGTTGGCACTTCATTTGGTATTCCTTTTGCCATAATCTTAGAACTTCCAACTATTGTTGCCACATATGGATTTTTCATTGGAAATTTATACTCAGCAAAAATATTTACCGTTAGAATTAACATAAATATTACTCTCATACATCTTCTCATTATAAAAATTCCCCTCCTTAAAATAAGATTAAATAATTTTTTTCAGCTCTTCTAAAACTCCATTTTCATTGTTACTTTTTGCTATAAAATTTGATATTTTCTTTATTTCTTCATGTGCATTTTCCATTGCAAAACTATATTTACCCTTTTTTAGCATTTCTAAATCATTTAAATAATCTCCAAAAATCATAGTTTCTTCATAATTTACTCCCAACTCTTTTTGAAGAGCCTCTAATGCTATCCCTTTATTAGATTCCAAATGACTTATATCTAACCAAATTTCACCTGAAACAACAATTTGGCAATCTTTTTCATTTTCTATATAGGGATACACATTTCTTTCTGTTCCACTTAAGTCACAATAAGTAATTTTTATTATTTCATCATCTATAAAATCTAAAAGATTTGAAACAACTTTTCTTTCCTCATAATATTTTTCTACTTCTGTAACAAATTCTATTTCAGTCGATTCAATATATGCAGATTTCTTACCACATAATACCACATTTGTTGTAGGTATCTTTCTTCCTATTTCAACATATTTTTTTATTATCTCTTTAGATAATATTCTTGAATATATTTCTTTTTCTTTTTCTACAACATAACTCCCATTTTCAGCAATAAAAACTATTTTATTTTTTATCTTATCAAAATTTTTTCTTAAATTTTGATATTGCCTTCCACTAGCTACAACAAATTTAATACCCTTTTTCTCCATTTCTGAATGAATCTCCCAAAATTCATTTGAAAACTCTTTTTTATCATTTAAAAATGTTCCATCCATATCTGTAACAACTAGTTTTATCATCAAAATCTCTCCTAATACTTATTTATTGTCTAATCTATTTCTTACATCATATAAAATAATCCCTGTGGCCATAGCTACATTTAATGATTCTGCACTTCCGTAAATCGGAATTATTACTTTCTCATCACTTTTTAACAATATATTTTGAGAAATTCCATCACCTTCATTTCCAAATACAAATGCATTTTTTTCTTCTAATCTCATTTTTGTATATGGAATAGAATCTTTTTCTAAGGCTGTAGCTATTATTTTATACCCTTTCTCTTTCAATAGATGTATGGTATCTTCCTCTTCTAAATAGTAGATATTTATACTTAAAATTGATCCCATACTGCTTCTTACAGTTTTTTCATTGTAGCAATCTACGCTTCCCTTAGTTAAGATTATATCCTTAAATCCTGCTGCATCTGCTACTCTTATAATTGTTCCTAAATTTCCGGGATCTGCTACTCTATTTAAGACAACAATATTTTTATCTAAATAATCCAATTTTTGTTCTTTAGAATTATAGCAAATGATAACTCCTTGAGAATTTTCTTGTGAACTTAACTCTTTAAATAATTTTTCGCTTAAAATTATTTTTTTACATTGAAATTTTTCAGATAATTTTATACTTTCTTCTGAAACTCCCTCTTTAAATATTATTACTTTAGGAATCTCTTCAAATTCCAAAAATTTTCTTCCTTCTGCCAAAAATAATTTATCCAGTTCTCTATATTTTTTTGCTTTTAACTTTTTTAAACTCTTGAAAAGTTCATTGTCTTTACTTGTTATTATATCCAATATTATATCTCCTAAAACTAATTATATTTTACATAAGATTATACATTAATTTTGTCCTATTTTCTAGTTAAATAATCTTTAGCTGTAATTATTCTTGACTATCTTTAAAAAATATAATACAATTTTTAGCGGTTATATAATTTATATTTTAGGGAGGTTTAAGTGAAAAAAATAATAACTTTATTATCTTTAGTTTTCCTACTACTTTCATGTGGTAACGAAAAACAAAAAAATGAGAATGTTCTTTATCTTTATGGATGGGCTGATTATATTCCCACTAAAATTTATGAAGATTTTGAAAAAGAAACGGGTATTAAAGTAATTGAAGATATTTATTCATCAAATGAAGAGATGTTTGCTAAAATTAAGGCTGGAGGATCTGGATATGATATCTTAACACCTTCAACTGATTATGCTGAAATTTTAATGAATGATGGAATGCTTGAAAAACTTGATAAGTCTAAATTGCCATCATTAAATAATATAGATCCTATGGTATTTGAAAAGCTGCAGTACTTTGATTCTAATAATGATTATGCTTTTCCCTTTGCAATGGGTGCTACAACTATAGCAGTAAACACTAAATACGTTAAAGATTTTCCAAAAGATTTCACAATTTATAACAATGCTGAATATAAAGGAAAAATGACTTTACTAGATGATATGAGAGAGGTTATGACTTCTGCTTTAGGAACTTTAGGATATCCTCAAACAACTGAAGATGAAGCTGCTATATCTCAAGCTGCTAATCTTGTAAAAGAATGGAAAAAAAATATTGCCAAATTTGATTCTGAATCTTTTGGTAAAGGTTTTGCTAATGGTGATTTCTGGGTTGTACATTGCTATCCTGATAATGTTTTAAACGAATTAACTCCAGAACAGTTAGAAACAACTGAATTTATAATTCCGGAAAAAGGTGGTACAGCTTATATTGATTCGTTTGTTATCCCAAAAACTGCACCAAATAAAGAAGCTGCATATAAGTTTTTGGATTTTGTACAAAGACCTGAAAACTATAAGCTAATTGCAGAGCATTTAAGAATTCCATCTATAAATGTTCCTGCTAGAGAACTTATCACTGTTGAACCTCTATATTCAATAGATGATTTAAGACATACTGAAATTTTAAGAGATATTAAAAATACACTAGATCTTCAAAGTAAATATTGGCAAGAAATTCTTATTGATTAATATTAAAAGTCTAACTTAAATTTTTAAGTTAGACTTTTTTATTTCTTGTAACACTCTTATTTATAGTGTATAATTTTAGAAAAGAATACAATTAGGAGGACCCCCTATGAATTTTAATATTAGAAGAAATGAACTAGTTGAAATTTTCTCTGAATTTATTAATATTTTAAAAGATAATCCAATTAAACCGATTATTTCTGGTTTAAAAATAGAATCAAATAGTGGTAAAGTAACGTTTACAGGTACTAACCTTGACATTAACTATATAAAAACTATCTATTGCGAAACAATTGAAGATGGTGTAGTTATTTTTAAACCAAATTTAGCTTTAGAATATATTAAGCTTTTAGATGATGAAACTATTAATTTATCATCTAAAAATGATATTCTTTCTATTCATTTAGCTGAGTTTACTTTATTATATAACGATAATTTTCCTGAAAATTTAAAACTTCCACTTGTTGATGAAATTGCAAAAATTTCACCTCAAGAACTTTATAAAAGTTTTGAAAGAACAAAATTTTCGGTTGCTCCTTCAACAGAAAATTTAGCAATAAATTGTATTAGAACTCTTTTTAGAGAAGATAGAATCTCTTTTGTATCAACAGATTCATATAGATTAACTTATTTAAAAACGGATAACAAATCTCTTTTAGAAAAGGATTTTTCAATTCCTCTTGAATCTGTTAATATTTTGTGTAAATTAATCAAAGATTTAAATGAAGATATAACTATTGGTTCAAATGGTGAGAACCTTATTTTCTTATGGAAAAATACTTACTTCCTTACAAAAGTAACTACTCTTCCATTTCCTAATTTTGATGCTATCCTTTGTGGAAATAGTTTCAGTAAAGAGATGGAGTTTAATTACAATGATTTCAAAAGTGCTTTAAAAAAGGTTTTAACAGTGGCAAGAACTAGTAATGAATCAAAAAATGGCGCTATCTTAGAATTCAAAGGAAAAAAACTTTCTATTTCTGCCTCTTCTGGTAAAGCAAAAATTAATCAAAAAGTTGATATGATTAAAAATGGAGATGATTTTAAATGCTCTCTTAATATAAAATTCCTTTTTGAATTTGTTGAAAATTTAAATAATAATGTTTTTATTAAAGGAAATACTTCTTCAGCTATGTTTGAAATTACTGAAGGAGATAACAGTTCTTATAAATATATTTTAATGCCTCTTGCACTAAGAGACTAACACTCAATTTTAGGCGGTTTTTTATGATAAAAATTTACAAAAGTCATAATGATATTTTAGAAAAAAAACTTTTCTCAATTTCTGAAACACTTGAAGTTGAAAAATTAACTGAAAAAAATACATGGATTCATCTTTCAAATCCTACAGAGGAAGAGATTAGAGTTGTTACTAATAGCTTTGATATTCCTGAAGAACATATTCGAGCAGCTCTTGATGAAGAGGAAAAAGCTCGTTTGGAAATTGATGATGATATAATCTTAGTTATTATTGATGTTCCTATCCATGATGAGAATAATCGTTGTTCTTTCACTACTGTTCCACTTGGAATAATTTTATTGAAAGATCATATTTTAACCGTATCCACTGTCAAACTCTCTCTTATTGAAGAGTTTGTTCAAGGAAGAATTAAAAGTTTTTTTACATTTAAAAAAACAAGATTTATTTTACAAATGCTTTTTAGAAACTCTACATATTTCTTACTTTACCTAAAACAAATTGGAAGAATAAGTGATAACATCGAAAGGCAACTAAAAAATAATCTTAGAAACCAAGAACTTATGCTTCTTCTTGAATTGGAAAAAAGTTTGGTTTATTTTACTACATCTTTAAAATCAAATGAAGCCGTTCTTGAGAGAATGATGAGAACTGAAATTGTAAAAAGATATCCAGATGATTTAGAACTTCTTGAAGACGTTATAATAGAAACTAAACAAGCAATTGAAATGGCCAATATTTATTCAAGTATTCTAGGTAGTACTCGAGATGCTTTTTCTACTGTTATGTCAAATAACCTTAATATAGTAATGAAAAAACTTACTTCTATTACAATTGTGTTTGCTATTCCTACCGTTGTTTCTGGACTTTGGGGAATGAACGTAGGTGGAGTTCCTTTTGCTTCAGATACCTATGGTTTTCTTTGGGTTCTACTTGTAGCATTTGCTTGTGGAATTATAATAACATGGATTTTATTTAAAAAAGAACTATTTTAATTGAAAAGGCTCTGTTAATCAGAGCCTCTTTTATTACTTATTTTTTCTTATTTCTATTATTTTTTGTGCTAAATTTTCTTGAAGCTCCTCATATTTTAAAAAGCTATATTCAAATCTTCCTCTACCCTGAGTTAATGATTTTAAATCTATTGCATATTTTAATATCTCGCTTTCGGGAACTTCTACAATTAAAAGCTGCTCAGAGTAAGCTTTTGGTTCCATTCCTAAAATTCTTCCTCTTCTTTTATTCATATCTCCCATAATATCTCCTATATATTCATCAGGAGCTACTATTTCCATTTTTACAATTGGCTCTAATATGACACACTTAGCTGTCTCCATTCCTTTTCTAAAGGCTAATATGGCTGCTTGTTTAAATGATATTTCATTTGAATCTACAGGATGATAAGACCCATCATACAGTGTTGCCTTTATGTTTATTACTGGATAACCTGCTAATTTACCTTTATTTTTTGCTTCTAACAATCCCTTTTCTACTGCTGGAATGTAAGTTTTAGGAACTACTCCACCATGAATATTATCATAAAATCCAAACTCGTCACTATTAGGTTCGAACTTTATAAATACTTCTCCAAATTGTCCTGCTCCTCCTGATTGTTTTTTATGTCTACCTTGGGCTTCAACACTATTTTTAATTGTTTCTCTATAGGAAACTTCTGGTTCTTTCAATAAAGCATTCACACCAAATTTATTTTCAAGTTTATTAAGAAGTATATTCAGATGTTTTTCTCCTTGTCCACCAATTATTAGCTCTTTTGTTTCATAATTTCTTCCTATTGAAAAAGAGGGATCCTCATCCATTAACCTTTGAAGAGCTCCACTTAACTTATCATCATCACTTTTTTCTTTTGGAACAATGGACATATATAAACATGGCTTTGGAAACTCTATTACTTGATATAAAATGACATTATCTTTATCACATAGGGTATCTCCCGTCTGAGCCTCTTGAATCTTTGTCATAGCACCTATATCTCCTGCTCTTACCTCTTCTGCTGGTAATTGTTTTCCACCTCTAAAGAATGAAATATTTCCTACTTTAACTTTTACTCCTTTATTTGAAATTAATACTTCATCATCTTTTTTAATAACTCCTGAATTAACCTTAAATAACGATATTTTTCCCATATATGGATCTACTATCGTTTTAAATATAACTGCAGAGAACGGCTCATCAACTGCAACTTTTCTTGTTAGCATCTCACTTTTATTTGTCGTATAACCTATTTTAATACCTCCATTTACCTCTAAAGGTGTTGGTAAATAGTTATATAGCATTTCAAAAAGAGTTCGAACACCTATTCCATTACTTGCTGATCCAATGATAACAGGAACAATTTCTCCACTAACAACACCATTATGTAACCCCTGCTTAATTTCTTCCTCAGTAAAATCCTCTCCTGAAAAATACTTATTTAAAAGGTTTTCATCAGTCTCAGCAATTGCCTCTAATAAAAGATTTCTTACTTCTGCCACATCTATATCTTCTGGAATTGGAGCATCTTCACATGACTCACCATTAAAAATTCTCCCTTTTAAATCCACAACATTTACAAAACCTTTAAACTCCTCTTCAAATCCTATTGGTATACAAAATGGTGCTACTTTTTTACCAAATTTTTCTTTCATATCATAAAGAAGTTTCTCATAATTATGGACTCCTTTATTCATCTTATTAATAAAAATAACTCTTGGAATACCAGCTTCTTCAAGCAATCTCCAGGCTCTCTCTGTTCCTACTTCCACTCCTGCTGCACCATTGATAACTAAAACTGCTCCTCCTGAAACTGCCAAAGCTGATGAAACCTCTCCTGAAAAATCTGAATATCCTGGTGTATCTAGTATATTGTATTTATGTCCTAAATATTCAAGAGGTATAACTGACGTATTAATTGAAAATCCCTGTTTCATTTCCTCTTTATCAAAATCTGATATACTTGTTTGAGAGTCAACACTCCCCATTTTAGGGGTTGTATTAGATATGTATAGCATGGCCTCTACTAAGCTACTTTTTCCACTTCCACGATGCCCCAAAAGAGTTATATTTCTTATCTCACTCATTTCATAACTAATCATAATTGTTCCTCCTATTTTAAGAGATTTTTTACGTTAGTACTTATATAGCTAATATTTCTTAATAAGTCAATAGCAATTTCTAAAACATATAAAAAAAGCCGAGAATTAATCTCGGCTTAAATAACTAAATATTAGTTCATTTTGTCTACTAAAGACTTTCCAGCTTTAAACTTTACAGTTTTCTTAGCTTCTATTTTAATTTCTTCTCCAGTTTTAGGGTTTCTTCCAGTTCTTTCAGGTCTTTCAACTACCTCAAATTTTCCCCATCCGATGAAGTTGATTTCCTCTCCAGCTTGTAAAGTCTCCTCTATTGTAACTAGAACTGAATCTAACTTTCTTTCTGCTTCAGCTTTTGAAGAGAATACACCTTTTTCAAATAATACTTTTGCGAATTCTTTTTTTGTCATTATATTTTCCTCCTAAAATGCTTCTATTATTGTAATTAAGTACAGTCATTTATATCATATAAACCAATTAATTTCAAATGTTTTTTAGGTTTTTTTGGATTTTTTTGACAATTTGGTATATAATCAAATCATACCAAAGGAAAGGATGTTCTTAATATGATTAAAAAAATAGTTTTTTTGTTTTTAACCCTTGTTTTATCTTCGTGCACATCGCTAAAATACAGTGTTAATTCGTCTAAATACAAATCAAAATCTTATAATGAAAGAGTTAGATTTGTTATTTTACACTACACTGCTTTAAATGATGAACGTTCAATCACTGCTTTAACAAAAAATAATGTTAGCTCTCATTATCTAGTTACTCAAGAAAGGTATGATTCTGTTTACTCTTTAGTTCCTGATACTCAAAGAGCTTGGCATGCTGGAACTAGTTCCTTTGATGGTTACAAAAATCTAAATGATAATTCAATTGGAATTGAAATCTCTAATTTAGGTTATTCAAGTGCTAGTAAACAAAAAACAGCAAATTTAAAAGAGGGTATTGTTGATACAACTATGTTTTACCCATATAATGATGCTCAAGTTTTTAAAATTGGAATGTTATTAAAAGAACTTACTGCTAAATATAAGATTAATCCTAAATACATTTTAGGACATTCTGATATTGCTCCTACTAGAAAGTTTGATCCTGGTCCAAAATTCCCATGGAAACATCTTTATGACCATTATGGTGTTGGTGCTTGGTTTGAGAAAAAAGATTTTAATGCTTTTTATTCACAAGATCTTTTTAATTCATATTCAGCTAAAGATTTAAAAGATGAATTACGTAAATATGGGTATGATATTAATTCCACTGATAATTGGGATTTACAAAGTAAAAAAGTGGTTTCTGCATTCCAGATGCATTTTAGACCTAGAAAAGTTGATGGTGTTTTTGACCTTGAAACTTTTGCTATTATAAAGGCATTAAATAAAAAATACAAATAATTTTATTGACAAAATAACTATTGATGTTTTATAATCAAGTCAACAATAATAAAATATGATAGATAAACTTCAGGGCAGGGTGAGCTTTTAATTAGCAATTCCCGACCGGCGGTGATAGTCCGCGAAACCTTCGGGTTTGATTTGGTGAAACTCCAAAACCGACAGTATAGTCTGGATGGAAGAAGTGTTTTTTTTATGCACAATTTTCTAATTTATTTATTTTTAAGCCCGAAGTCTATCTTCGGTTTTTTTTTATAAAAAATTTGAGGAGGACTAAAAATGGTAAAAATTTATGAGGGAAATTTTATAGGTGAAAATTTAAAGGTAGGTATCGTTTGTGCTAGATTCAATGAATTTATTGTATCTAAACTTTTATCTGGTTCAATTGATGCTTTAAAAAGACATTCAGTTAACGAGGAAAACATACATGTTTCTTGGGTTCCAGGAGCTTTTGAAATTCCTCTTATTGCAAAAAAAATGGTTGAAACTAAAAAGTTTGACGTTGTTATTGCTCTTGGAGCTGTAATTAGGGGAGCTACTCCACATTTTGATTATGTTTGTTCAGAAGTTTCTAAAGGTGTAGCATCAATATCTTTAGATTCTGGAATTCCTGTAATTTTTGGTGTATTAACAGTTAATTCAATTGAAGAAGCTATTGAAAGAGCTGGTACAAAAGCCGGAAATAAAGGATTTGAAGCTGGACTTTCTGCTATTGAAACTGTTAATCTTATTAGAAGTATTTCAGAGGAATAATTATGCATAATTACTTTATGGAAATAGCTATTAATGAAGCTAAAAAAGGTATAGGTGCTGTTAATCCTAATCCGCTTGTTGGAGCTGTTCTAGTTAAAGATAATAAAATTCTAGCAATGGGACACCATGAGTTTTATGGTGGCCCACATGCTGAAGTTAATACTTTAAATAAATCTAATGACACTGAAGGATGTACTCTCTATGTTACTTTAGAACCTTGTTCTCACTATGGGAAAACACCACCTTGCACCAAACTTATTATTAGCTCTAAAATAAAAAGATGCGTTATTGCAACTTTAGACCCTAATCCATTAGTTAGTGGCCAAGGTGTAAAACAATTAGAGGAAGCTGGTATTGAAGTTATCATTGGGGTTTTAGAAAATGAAGCTAGAAATTTAAATAAAGTTTTCTTTAAGTATATAGAAAATAAAATTCCATATATTTTTATAAAAGCTGGGATAACGCTTGATGGTAAAATAGCCACTCAATCTTTTTCTTCACAATGGATTACAAATTCTTTAGCTCGAAATAAAGTAGAAAAATATCGAAACTTTTTCTCTGGAATTTTAGTTGGAGCCAATACTGTTATTCAAGACAATCCATCTCTTAGATGTAAAGTTCTGGGTAACCGTAATCCTTATAGATTAATTTTAGATAAAGATTTAATTATCTCAGAAAAATATAGTATAATAAGTAATAACGAAGATCAAAAAACTTTTATTATTACATCTGAAAAAAATATTAATTTAGAAAAGTTTCAATTATTTTCAGAAAAATTTTCAATTAAATTTATAACTTTTTCAGAAAATGAAAATTTAAAGGATATTTTAAAAAAAATTGGTTCTTATAATATTGATTCTATATTAGTCGAAGGTGGCTCAGGAGTAATCTCATCTTTTTTTAAAGAAGAGATTTATGATGGTGGAGAAATTATTATTGCTCCTAAAATACTAGGAGATGGTCTTGCTATACCATTTTTAAATGGTTTTTCTCCTAATATGATTGATGAAGGAATTACTTTGAAAAATATTAAAATAAATATTTATGATGATAATGTTGGATTTGAGTTTTATAAGGAGGAAGGATGTTTACCGGTTTAATTGAAGAGCTTGGAAAAGTTATTTCTATTGATAAAACTCCACAAGGTGCAAATATAACTATCTCATGTAATAAAGTTTTACAAAAGGCAGCTATTGGAGATAGTATTGCTACAAACGGTGTTTGTTTAACTGTTGTTAAACTATCTAATACGGCTTTTACAGCTAATATAATGAATGAATCTTTAAAAGTTTCATCTTTAAAAAATTTAAAGATTGGAGATTTAGTCAATTTAGAAAAATCTTTAACTTTACAATCCTATTTAGGCGGACATCTTGTCACAGGAGATGTTGATTGTTGTGGAAAAATAACCTCAATATCCAATGATGGGTTTGCACAAAAATATACAATTGAAATCCCTTTAGAGTTTATGAAATATGTTGTTTATAAGGGACGTATTACTCTTGATGGAGCTAGTTTGACTGTTGCCTCATTAAATGATTCAACTCTAACAGTTTCATTAATTCCTCATACACAAAAATCTATAACTTTAGGTTTTAAAAATGTTGGAGATATTATAAATATTGAAACTGATTTAATTGCAAAACATCTCGAAAAATTACTCCTAAGCAGAGAAAAAACAGATGAAAAATCTAGTTCAAATATTTCCAAAAGTTTTTTAGCTGAAAATGGATTTTTCTAATATTAAGGAGGTTTAACATGTTTAATAAAATAGAAGATGCTATTAATGATTTAAAAAATGGAAAGTTAATAGTCGTTGTTGATAATGAAGATAGAGAAAACGAGGGAGACCTTGTTGGTATTGGAGATATTATCTCTAAAGAAAATATTAATTTTATGATAAAATATGGAAGAGGTTTAGTTTGTGTTCCTCTTGAAGAAAAAAGAGCTAAAGAGCTTGACTTAACTCCTATGGTTTTTAATAATAGTGATTCTCATCAAACTGCTTTTACAGTTTCTGTAGATTCTTTAGCTGGAACTACTACTGGAATCTCTGTTGAAGATAGATATAATACTATAAGAGATTTGGCTTTTAATTCTAAATCTGGCAATGATTTTAAAAAACCAGGTCATATATTTCCTCTAATAGCTAAAAATGGCGGAGTAATCGAAAGACCGGGACACACTGAAGCTTCTGTTGACCTTGCTAAATTAGCAGGTTTTAACGGTTGTGGTGTTATTTGTGAAATTATAAAAGAAGATGGCGAAATGGCACGTGTTCCTGACTTAATTGAATTTTGTAAGCTTCATGATTTAAAGATGATTACAATTGAAGATTTAATTGAATATAGAAAAAAAAATGAGTTCCAAACTGAATTAGTTTGCGAAGCACCTTTACCTACAAAACATGGAACATTTAGACTAATAGGTTTTTCAAATACTATTGATTACAAAGAACATGTTGCATTAGTTTATGGAGATATTGATAATCAAGAGGACGTCCTTTTACGTGTTCATTCAGAATGTTTAACAGGTGATGCCTTTGGTTCATTAAAATGTGATTGTGGTAGTCAATTAGATAAAGCTCTTGAAAATATTGTTAATCACGGATCTGGAGTACTTTTATATATGAGGCAAGAAGGTAGGGGTATTGGTCTTCTTAACAAAATAAAAGCTTATAATCTTCAAGCTCAAGGCAAGGATACTGTTGAAGCTAATACTTTATTAGGGTTTGACCCTGATTTAAGAGATTTTGCTGTAGCTGCTCAAATGATAAAGCTTTTAAATATAAGAAGTATTAATCTAATGACCAACAACCCTAAAAAAATAAATGATTTAGAAAAGTATGGTATTAAAATTAATCATAGAACACATATTGAATTTCCTTCAAATAGCTGTAATTCTAAATATTTAAAAACTAAAAGGGAAAAAATGAATCATTTATTTAAAATAAACTAAAAAAAGGCTTGAGTTTACTCAAGCCTTAATCTTTTAAATCTTCTAAAACCATCAAATAATATTCTATACCACTTTCTAGTTTTTCTTTATCTTTTTTTGAATAATCACTAGTTGAAACTTTTGTCTTTAAGTCTTTAAATTGACTCTCTAACTCTTCTCTCTCTTTTTCTTTAAAAGGTTTTGCTACCATATCATAAAATTCATTTTGATAACTTTTATACTCACCTTTTATTCCTAATGAAAAACATCCTGTAAATAATAACATACTCAATATTAATAAGTATTTCATTATATCTACTTCCTTCTTTTTGTTTCTTCTGTAAAAAACACTAAAAAATTATATATATCTTTCGATATATATTCCCATGTATGATATTCATTTTCATAAATTTTCCCTTTGAAATCTAATCCATATTTTTTGGCTCTACCTACAACATCAAGCCATTGCTGAAACATTAAATAAGGTTTTTTATCTTCTGAACCAACACTTAAATAAAACTTTTTCCCTTTATATCTTTCAGGATTGGTTTTTTTAATTATACTATACGGATCATTTTTTAAAATTTTATATCCCCAAGGACTAAATACTTTCATGAAATGAGCTTTATTTACATCATTAAATAAAAATTTTGGTACATATAAATATCTAAAAATTCTCATAACCCTACGATTTATACTCATTCTAATTAAACTTATAGCCCCTGAAAAACTGGCTATAACATCATACGATTCTAAATTTTTAAGTCCAATTTTTAATGCACCATAGCCACCCATAGAAAATCCACCAATACCTTTTTTAGAATTAGGATATTCTTGTTCGATAAAACTTGTCAAATCTTTTGAAAAAAATTCTTCATATTGATGAGATTTATCATTATAAAAATTAGTATACCAACTTTCACCATTATATCCTGAGTCTGGAAGAATAAAAATAATATCTTTTACTTTTCCTCTTTTCTTTAAACTTAGGTAATTTTCACGTAATTTTGCTTTATATATCCAATCTTCAGCTTTATCTCTTATTCCATGAAGAAGAACTAAACACAAGGGAGTCTCTAATACTCCCTTTGGTTTTACTATTAACACCCTCATCTTTTCAGTTGCGTACTTAGTTTCTAAATATTTTTCTTCTATAGTGAACTCATCTGATAGTTCTTTATGTGAAAAATCTAAATATTTAGATTTTGTATCTATTATTTTTTCAACTTGAGAAAAATTAAGAACTCTTTTTAATTTTCTATTTAATTTAAAATTATATGGATATGTTACAGTATAAAAAAGTAGAGAAATAAAAACTAGAAAAACTAGTATTTCTAATATCATTCTTCTTCCTCAGTAATTAAAACTCAGCGTTATTTGGAGTTCTAGGGAATGGTATTACGTCTCTTATATTTGTTATTCCTGTTACATACATAATCATTCTTTCAAATCCTAATCCATATCCTGAATGAGGGAAACTTCCAAATCTTCTTAAGTCTAAATAGAATCCATAATCATCAGCACTTAATCCAGCTTCTGCCATTCTCTCTTCTAGTACATCTATATTATCTTCTCTTTGAGATCCACCTATTATCTCTCCAATTCCTGGAGCTAATAAATCCATTGCTCTAACTGTTTTTCCATCTTTATTTAATTTCATATAAAATGCCTTAATTTCTTTTGGATAATCTGTTACAAATACAGGTCTTTTAAAATATTCTTCTGATAAAAATCTTTCGTGCTCACTTTGTAAATCAATTCCCCATTCAACAGGATAATCAAACTTCTTTCCTGAGTTTACTAAAATATCTATTGCTTCTGTATATGTTACTCTTCCAAAATCATTATTTAATACATTATTTAATTTATCAAATAATCCTTTTTCAATAAACTGATTGAAAAATTCCATTTCTTCAAGACATTCATCCATTACATACTTAATTATATATTTTACCATTGCTTCTGCTAGTTCCATATTACCCTCTAAATCTGCAAAAGCTATTTCTGGTTCTATCATCCAAAATTCAGCAGCATGTCTCGAAGTATTTGATTGTTCTGCTCTAAATGTTGGCCCAAATGTGTATATATTTCTAAATGCAGAACAATAAGTCTCTCCATTTAACTGACCACTTACTGTTAAATTTGTTTCTTTTCCAAAGAAGTCTTTTGTTACATCAACCTTCCCTTCTTCAGTTTTAGGTACATCATTTAAATCAAGAGTTGTTACTCTAAACATCTCTCCTGCACCCTCACAATCTGATCCTGTAATGATTGGTGTATGTGTATATACAAATCCATTCTCTTGGAAAAACTTATGAATTGCATAAGCTAAAACTGATCTCACTCTAAATACTGCAGAGAATGTATTTGTTCTAGGTCTTAAATGTGCGATTGTTCTTAAGAACTCAAAAGAGTGTCTTTTATTTTGTAATGGATAATCTAAATCAGCTTTTTGGAAAATTTCAATCTCTTTAGCTTGGATTTCAAAATTTTGTCCTGCACCTTGAGATTTAACTACTATACCTTTTACAATTATTGACGATGATATTGAAAGTCTTGAAATTTCGTCAAAATTTGGTAAATTTGTATCAAATACTATTTGTACACCTTTGAAAAAACTTCCATCATTTAATTCTATAAATCCAAAGTTTTTTTGTGATCTTATTTTTCTTACCCAACCTGATAATTCAACTTCCTGGTCTAAATACTTCTCTGTTTCTCTATAAAGAGTTTTAACTAATTGTTTCATCATTTGCCCCCTATATCATCTTTGATTCATCGACAATTTCGATGCTGTCTAATTTTTGTTTTACTTGTGCTTTAAATTGCTCTAAATATAACTTTCTATATTTTTCTCTTTCAAGCTTCTCTTCAGCTGTTAGCTCTCTTTTTTTTGCTTGATTAGAAAAATAATTAACCATCTCTATAATATCTTTCATTTCCATATTGTTCCTCCAAACTACATAACTATATAGTCTTATTAAACTTTTAGAGTAATTATACCGCTTATTTAATATTTTGTCAATTTGCTTGTATTGGTAAAAAGAATATTTTTCTTGTATTAATTTTATATAAAAATTGTTATAATCTAAATACATTTTATTAAAGGAGTTGAAATTTTAATGAATTATTTCCAACCAAACCCAATAACAGATTTCAAAGCTACAATTGATATTCCAGGTTCGAAATCGATAACTAATAGAGCCCTTATTCTTTCAGCTCTTTCAGGAAAGACAATAATTTTAAAAAATATTCTCTTAAGTGATGATACAAAGTATATGATTGATGCTTTAAGAGCCTTAAATAATACTATTGAAATTGATGAGATAAATAAAACACTTAAAATTATAGGAAATAAAAATCCAAAATATGATAATTTAAGTTTATATATTGGAAATGCAGGAACTGCAATGAGATTTTTAAGTTCTTATTTAGCTACTGGAGAAGGAACTGCTACTTTATACGGTAATGATCGTATGAATCAAAGACCAATTAAAGATTTAGTTGATTCTTTAGTTCAATTAGGAATTAATGTTGAATATTTAAGTAATCATGGCTATCCTCCAATTCGTATAACTTCTAAAGGAGTTTTTGCAAGTTATGTTGAAATTGATGGAAGTAAAAGTAGTCAATATATATCATCAATTCTTATGGCTGCTCCTAATTTCAAGAATCCTATAGAAATTGAATTAAGTGGAAGAGTTGTATCAAAACCATATATAGATATGACTCTAGCTATGATGAATGATTTTGGAGTTAACTTTAATTACAATAATAACTCAGTGCATATATCTCCACAGGAGTATAATATAGATGAGTACTTAATTGAAGGTGATATGTCCTCAGCTTCCTACTTTTTAGCTATGGCTTTAATTAGTAATTCCACTATTACATTAAATAATTTTTTCAAAAATAGTATACAGGGAGATTCTAAATTTCTGAATATTTTAGAAAAAATTGGATTAAAAATATTAAATTTTAATGATACTACTATTACTGTAAAAGGGGTTCCAACATATAAAGGAATTGAGTTAAGTATGAATGATATTCCTGATGTAGCTCAAACTTTAGCTGTCGTTGGACTTTTTGCAACTTCTCCAACTAAAGTATGGGATGTTGAGAATATGAGAATAAAAGAAACCGATCGGATATCTGCCTTAAAAAATGAAATCTTAAAAATTCATGGTGATTTTATAGAATTTACTGATGGCTTCTTAATTACTCCAAAACCTTTAGAAAATTACCAAGGTAATTTTTTAAAAACTTATGATGACCATCGAATGGCTATGTCCCTCTCTTTAATTGGATTGAGAGTTCCAGGTATAAAAATTTTAGATCCCAATTGTGTTTCTAAAACATTCCCTAATTTTTTTAAAGAATTTAGTAAAATTTATAAGGAGGAGTGATGATCAAAAAAAGTTTTTTATTATTTCTTTTAATTTTCGTCAATATATTTTCAAGTAATATTTCTCACTCTCCAGAAGATATTGAAATTGAAAAATTAAAGCAAGAAATAAAACTTCTTCAAAATAAAATAAAAAAACTTGAAAATAAAAAAATTGAAAAGTTTAAAGAAGAAGAAAAACAGCCTAAAATTGGACTTGTATTAAGTGGCGGTGGTGCAAAAGGATTTGCTCATATAGGTGTTCTTAAAGTTTTAGAAGCAAATAATATTAAGGTTGATTATATTACAGGAACAAGTATGGGAGCTCTTATTGGTGCTCTGTACTCTGCTGGATATACTCCAAATCAAATTGAAAAGTTAGTTTTAGATATCAATTGGCAAGAAACCTTTAATGATAGTCCAAATATTACTGATATTTCCATTGATCAAAGATCAATGATGAAAAATTATAATCTTTCTTTAAAATACGATAACTCTTTAAATTTTGCGTTACCAAAAGGTATTAGAAATACTCAAAAAATATATCTTACTTTAAAAAATCTTCTTTGGAATGTAGAGCAAACAAGGGATTTTAAAAAATTACCTATTCCTCTTGAGATTATTGCAACTGATTTAAATACAGGAAAAGCCAAAGCTTTTAATAGTGGTGATTTAGCTCAAGTTATCACTGCTAGTATATCTATTCCCACAATTTTTGATCCTGTAAAAATTGGAGATAATTACTATGTTGATGGTCTTTTATCTAGAAATTTCCCTGTGGAAGATGCATTTAATTTAGGAGCTGATATTGTTATTGGTGTTGATGTAGGAACTTCTCTTCAAAAAAAAGAAGATTATGATATTTTAAGTGTTGCCGATCAAATTGTTGCTATTCAAAGTACTAGTTCTACCAAAAAACAAAGAGACTTAGCAACAATACTTATTGATCCTGATATCTCAAACTTTAAAACAACTGATTTTAGTAATTTTAAAGAGATTGAAGCTTTAGGAGAAGCTGCTGCAAAAAAACAACTTCAAAAGATATTAGCTTTTGGACCTAAACCCAACAAAAGAAAGAGCTCTCTTCAATATAAAAATAACTTTGTTTTAGAAAATATTGATGTGATAACTGAAACAAAAAATAATAATCATAAAGAAATTATAGAATCACTCTTCAAAGATTCTATAGGAACTAATATAAATCCAGATACTCTTGAAAAATTAATGTTAAAAACATATAGTTTAAATTTTGTTAATAAGATTTATTATTCTTTTAAAAATAACACTTTAAAGCTTCAAGTGGAAGAAAATCCTACTAATATAGTTGGTCTTGGTGTAGATTATCAAACTGATTATGGAACTACTTTCTCCATTGGAACTGATATTAGTTCTTTTGGTAAAATAGGTAGCTTATCAACTATCGAAGCTACTTTTGGTGATTATCTTGGTCTAGATTTAAAAAACTTTTCGTATTATGGTGTTTCTAATAAGGTTGGTATTTTAAGTAGTATTAGTTATGAAGAAAATCCATTTTTTATATATCACAATAAAAATAAAATTGGTAGTTATAAAAGTCAAGTTACAAAATTAGAAGGAGCTTTCGTTACACAATATTCTAATTTATTTTTATTCTCATACGGTGCTTCTTTAAACTATGCTAGTTTAGATCCTGAAA
Source organism: Cetobacterium somerae ATCC BAA-474 (assembly GCF_000479045.1). NCBI lineage: Bacteria > Fusobacteriati > Fusobacteriota > Fusobacteriia > Fusobacteriales > Fusobacteriaceae > Cetobacterium > Cetobacterium somerae. The sequence continues at coordinate 26,504 of NZ_KI518071.1, read as the reverse complement.
TAAAAAATATTTTTGATTCATCAATACAATACTCCAAAAGTTATGGGGATATTTTCTTTAATATTAACTGGGATAAAACAAATTCTATAGCTTTTCCAACTAAAGGTTTTAAAGGTGAAGTTTCTCAAAGATGGGGAGGTAATCTAGGAAAAGATAATTTAAATTTTTTATCTACTAATTATCTATCTTCAAATTATCTACCTATAACTGAAACAACAAGCTTAACTGCCAAATTTTTTGGTGGAAACATTGCTGGAGATGATATTCTTCCTGATAAATATATAAAACTTGGTGGTTTGTCTGATGACTTATCTCATAATACTTTTGCTTTTAGTGGCTATTATTTCCAAGAAAAATATTTATCCTCTCTTTTTGGAGTAAGTCTTGGAATTCAACAAAAACTTATCGAGAATTTATACATTGGAGCTAATTGGGATTTTGCAACATATAAATTTGCTAACGAAGTTTTTAATGATGATAAAAACTCACTTCTTTGGAAGGATTATTCTCAGGGAGCTGGAATAACTCTTAGTTATTTAAGTCTAATTGGTCCTGTTAAATTTAATATTTCTAAAGCTCAAGAATCTCATGATTTTCTTTTCCAATTTAGCTTCGGATATAAGTTTGATTAAAAAAACACCCTAAATAATTAGGGTGTTTTTTGCTCCATTTTTTTGAGCTAATTTTTCCAATTCTTCTAATTCAATACTAGTTGGAGAGAATAAATTACTCTTCATCTCTTCCCTTACTCCAAAATGTCTATATTTTATTATCTTATATCTAATATCTTTATTGAATATAGCTTTAGCTACATTTTCAACAGTTAATCTATTATTTAACCTATTTGCAACTATAACACTTCTTACTTCAAATAGCTTTCCTATATCTCTTAAAAAATATAAATTTTTTATAACTGGATTAACCTCTTTTTCTGTTAAAAGTAAATGCTCGCTATTATCCCAAGCTTTTACATCTAACATAAAAAAATCTGTATTTTCTACTAACTCTTTATATTCAATATCATCTAAATTTAAACTTCCATTTGTATCCACAAAACAAGTTAAATTAGGCCATTTCTTTTTTACTTCAGAAAAAAGTTTAGCTACAAATTTATACTGTAACGTACTTTCTCCTCCACTTACTGTTATTCCTTTTATAAAAGCTTTTACTTTACTAATTTCAACCAATAAGTCTTCAACTGTATAATCATTTACTTTAGGAGAAGAATCAAATCCACAAATCTTTGTACATTGGTCACACTCACAACATAAATTTTTCTTCCAAATTATTTTAGAATTAGACACTTCTAAAGCTTTTGTTGGACAAGTTTCAACACACTTATAACACTCTTTACAAATATTTATTGTCTCTGGATTGTGGCAATACTCACAATTAAAATTACATCCTTGAAAAAATATAGCCATTCTATTTCCAGGACCATCAACATTAGAAAATTTTATAATTTTATTTATTTTTGCCTTCAATTCCATATTACTCACTTCTCAATTTTCTTCCTAAAGCTTTAGCATTATCTCTAGCACCTTTTCCTAAAATAGTTGTATCTCTTAATACTTGCTCACCTTTATCTAACTTTTCAATCTCTGATTTTTTTACAAGATATCCTGTTACTCTAACTACATCACAAGTATCACTATATAATGAAAAAAATCTCATTTCAGTTTCAAAAGCTCCTTTTATTATATCTAAGATAGCCTCTGGATTTGATTTATATGTCTCATCAAACACGAATATATCACCAATTCCACTTGGACAATATTGATGGAATGGAGCTGATTGAACTATATGATCAAATATCTCTGGTTCCTCTCCAACTGGAATTCTACATCCTGGGCTTTCATTTCTATCAGTATCTATTCCAACTTGTGAGTGTAATAAATGAGTATTTCCAAAGAACTCTCCAGCATACTTTGTCTTATGAGCTGCTATTAGTTTTGACATAGCTTCTACTATTTCAAGTCCTAATTTATTTGCTTTTTCTGAATATCCAAATCTATCTTGTTTTTCTGTTGCACCTAAAAGATTATTTACACATTCAGCTAATCCAACAAAACCAAATAATCCTGTAAATTTTTCCTTTTCTAAAAGTCCCTCTTTTATTAAGAAACTACTTTCATAAAATCCACTTTCTTCGATAATAAATTTAGATCTTTCATCTATATATTCTAACATTTCTTTTGACACTTCAGGTAAAACTCTTGCAAAAAAGTCCTCTTTTGAATTAGCTAGCTTTGATAGAGCTCCTAATCTTACTCTAACTAGAGTATTCGCTCCACCACCTACTTTTAATCCATTGTAGCAACTAACGATTCCGTATTCTCCTTTAAAATCTGCTCTAAAGATTTTATCATTAGCAAAACTTGGTTTAGCTGTTACTAATGCTGTTTTAATCGCTTCTACTGCAATTTTATCTGTTGTTTCTTCAGTATATTTTATTGTTAAATTTGGTGTTGGTAACTCTAGCTCTCTCATAGCTCTTAGTATTAATATTCCAGCCTTTGTTTCTTTCGGTCCAATATTAGCATGACAGAATGAGTCTGTTATTGTTGAATCTATATGTTTTAGAAATAATTTAATTGCTAAATATGCTTCTGCTTCATCTTTAATAAAAGGTTCTAATAAATAATCAATATTCCCTAAATAAACAGGCATTGTTGTTATAGATGGAACATGTTTATAAAGAATTAATAAACCATGTACAGCTTCCCATATATTTGTTGGTTTATCTAAGTTTAAAAACTTACTTCCTTGTTCCATAAATATATCATAATCTGGAACAATATATCTTGGTCTATAAGGAGCATTTCCCTCAAATAAATCACATATAATTCCATCTTCTATATATTTTTTTAAGGCTTCACTTTTATTTAAAACCTCTATACTCCCTTCTGCTAGTCTTGCTAGGGTCACAACTTTTTGTTCAAAAGTTATTTTCTGACTCTTTATTGTTTCTAATATCATTACTTTCTCCCTTTTAATTAAAATATAAATTTCACATATTATATTCAATTTCTACCACTTCTGTCAACTTTTATTATACTTTTTCAAAAAAATAACAACTTTTTTTTTGATTCTTTGAATCGAGTTATCTATTGCCTTTGGCTCCTTCTCTAACTTCTGAGCTATCTCTAAATATCCATATCCCTTTACCATAAATGTAAACACATCTTTTTCTAAACCACTTAGATTATCTTTTAAAAATTTTTTTAAAAGTTTCATTAACTCTTTTCCAATAACAATTTGTTCTGGAGTATAATATCTTAATGAGGGACTATTGTATCTTATTAAATCCTCTAATTCTGAATAACCCTCTCCTTGCATTGCACTATTTAAATTTTTATTTTTTTCAGAATTATAATTTTTTACTGCTGTTATAATTTGTCTCTTTATACAAAGAGATGCAAAAGTACTAAAACAAGCACTTCTATTTTCATCAAAAGATTTTATAGCTTTCATTAGTCCTATCATTCCCTCTTGGACTAAATCCTCTCTTTCTGCACCTTTCAAAAATAATGTTTTATTTCTTATGTATATAAGATTTCTATACTCTGTTACTATTTTTTCTATGGAGTCTATATCTCCTTGCTTAGCTAATAAAATATCCTCTTTGTTAATCATAGTACCCCCTTGTCCTAAAAATTAAACAATAATTTTCTACTAAATAGGTAATAATAACAAACTTCTCTTTCATACTTTATATACCTCTAATATTACAAAAAATCAATTTTTTATTTTAATTTATTAACCTTTATTTTTTCATTATTTTGAGGTACAATTATATCAATGAGATATTTTTCTAATTTATCTTAGAACACTTTATTTTTCAAGGAGGGGTCTATGAAAACAGATATACAAATTGCACAAGAAGCAAAACTATTAAAAATTTCTGAAATAGCTTCTAGGCTAAATATTACTGAGGATTATTATGATACTTACGGAAAATACAAAGCTAAACTTAATCTTTCTTTATTAGATGAACTTGCTAACAAAGAAGATGGGAAATTAGTTCTTGTTACGGCTATTACACCAACACCTGCAGGAGAAGGAAAATCTACTGTTACTGTTGGTTTAACACAAGCTTTAAATAAAATAGGTATTTCTTCAGTTGCAGCTCTTAGAGAACCGTCTTTAGGGCCTGTCTTTGGAATGAAGGGTGGAGCTACTGGTGGAGGTTATTCACAAGTTATACCAATGGAAGATATCAATTTACATTTTACTGGCGATTTCCACGCAATTGGAGTCGCTCATAATCTTGTTTCTGCTTGTATTGATAATCATATTACTCAAGGTAATTCTTTAGGTATTGATAATACTAAGATTACTTGGAAAAGAGTAGTTGATATGAATGATAGAAATCTTAGAAATATTGTTATTGGACTTGGAGGTAAAGCCAATGGGTATCCAAGACAAGATTCTTTTCAAATAACTGTTGCTTCTGAAATTATGGCAACACTTTGTCTTTCAAACTCTTTAAAAGAACTAAAAGAAAATATTGGTAAAATTGTTTTTGGTTACGATTATAATGATAAACCTCTTACAATAAATGATTTAAAAATTTCTGGTGCTGTTACAGCTCTTTTAAAAGAAGCTATAAAGCCAAATTTAGTACAAACTTTAGAAAATACTCCTGTTATAATCCATGGTGGCCCATTTGCTAATATCGCTCATGGATGTAATTCACTACTTGCTACAAAATTAGCTCTTAAGCTTTCAGACGTTGCTGTTACAGAAGCTGGATTTGCTGCTGACTTAGGTGCTGAAAAGTTTTTAGATATTAAATGTAGAAAAGGAGGTTTAAATCCTAATTGTGTTGTTATTGTTGCTACTGTTAGAGCATTAAAACATCACGGTGGTGCTAAAATTCTTAATGAAGAAAATTTAGATGCTTTAAAATTAGGTTTAGCTAACTTAGACAAGCATATTGAAAATATGAAAAAATTTAATTTACCAGTTGTTGTAGCAATTAATAAATTTGTTACTGATACTGATGCTGAAATTAGCTTAATTAAGTCTCACTGTGAAAGTTTAGACGCTCCAGTGGCTTTATGTGAAGTTTGGGCTAAAGGTGGTGAAGGTGGTGAAGAACTTGCCAAGCTAGTTCTTGAGAAATTAGAAGAAAATAATACTAAATATAAACCTCTATATAATCTAGATTTACCTATAAAAGATAAAATTTCAAAAATATGTACAGAGATTTATGGAGCAAATGGAGTTACGTTCTCTGGTGCTGCTAATAAAACAATAAAACAACTAGAAGAACTTGGATATGGATCACTTCCAATTTGTATGTCAAAAACTCAAAAATCAATCTCTGATAAAGCTAATCTTCTTGGAAGACCTAATAACTTTACAGTTGAAATTGATACTATCAAATTAGCTGCTGGTGCTGGTTTTATCATTGCTATGGCTGGTGGAATTATTGATATGCCAGGTTTACCAAAAGTTCCTGCTGCTGAACTTATTGATATTGACGAACATGGTGTTATAACTGGATTATTTTAAAAAATATTTTCCCTTACTTAAATACTAAGTAAGGGTTTTTTATTTTTATAAAATATAGTATAATATATTATAAAATTCTACTACATATGAGGAGTAAATATGAAGATTGGTAAACTTACTATTTCAGATTTAAAAGATTTAATTTTTAATAATATTAAAAATAACAATGATAAAATACTTTCTTTTGGAGAAATTGGTAGTGACTGTGCTGCTATTGAGGTTGGAGATAATATTGTTTATTTATCAACTGATCCAATTACAGGTAGTAATAGTGGTCTAGGTAAGTTGGCTATTAATATTAACTGTAATGATATTGCTACAGAGGGAATCCCTCCTATTGGAATTATGCTTACAATTTTAGCTCCTCCAGAAACAAAAAAGGAGGAAATTGCTGAAATTATGAGAGAAGCTCAGCAAGAAGCTGATAAGCTTGGTGTTTCTATAATTGGTGGACATACTGAAATTACCGCTGCGGTTAATAAAACGATAATATCTGCTACCTCAATTGGTATTGGGACAAAAGATAATTTTAAAAAAAGAGAGCACATTACTGCTGGTGATAGATTAATTATAACAAAAGGAGTTGGAATTGAAGGAACTGGCATTATTGCCTTTGAAAAAGAAAGTGAACTTCTCGATACTTTTTCTAAAGAGCTTGTTAATGATGCAAAAGCACTTTTAGATTTAACTAGTGTTGTAAAAGATGGTATTATTGCCAATAAATTCTCAAAAGGAATGCATGATGTGACTGAAGGTGGCCTTTTAGGTGCGCTTTGGGAGTCTAGCTGCTTTTATAATTTAGGCGTTGAAATTTCATATGAGAAAATATTTATACCTAAATGCACAAAAGAGATTTGTAATTATTTTAAAATTAACCCTTTAAAGCTTATATCAAGTGGAACTATGCTTATGGTAGTTGGAAAAAATAATGCTGTTCCTTTAATTGAAAAATTGAAAGAAAACAACATTCCCGCTTTCGATATTGGAGAGTTTACCACTTCTAAAGAAAAAGTTCTTGTTAAAAATGGTAAGAGGTTGGAAATTATGCCTCCTCAAAGTGATGAGTTATATAAAGTTATATAGTTAGGAGATGTTATATTGAATATAAAACAAAGAATTATTGGTTTATTAAGTGAATTTGAAAAAGGAAAATATTCAAATATTCTTTTAAATGAATACTTTTCAAAAAATAATTTAAGTAAAGGAGAGCGTGGTTTTATAACTGAAGTTTTCTATGGAGTCATTAGAAATGATATTTATTTAAATTACCAATTAGAAAAAAGAACTAAAGCTATTAAAAAAAATTGGATTAAAAATTTATTAAAAATCTCTATCTATCAAGCTACTTTTATGAATAGCGACGACAAAGGTATTGCATGGGAAGCAACTGAATTAACTAAAAATAAATTCGGAATACCCGTTAGTAAGTTTGTTAATGGAGTTATCAGAAGTTATTTAAGAGATAAAGAAGATGAAATAAAAAAATTAAAAGACGAGGATAAACTTGATATTTTATACTCTTATCCTAGATGGTTTTATGAGAAAATAAAAAAAGAGTATGGAGATTCTACTGAACAAGTTTTAATATCATTAAAAAAAGTTCCATACATGAGTATTAGAGTAAATACTTTAAAATACTCTGAAAAAGAGTTTGAAACTCTTTTAAAAGAGTTAAAAATTGACATTATTAAAAAAGTTGATACTATTTATTATGTTGATTCAGGAGTTATATTACATACACCTGAATTTAAAGATGGAAAAATCATTGCTCAAGATGGCTCTTCATATTTAGCTGCAAAAATTCTAAATCCTTTACCTGGAGAAAAAGTTGTAGATACATGCAGTGCTCCTGGAAGTAAAACAGCGGTTTTAGGGGAACTTATGAATAATACTGGAGAAATTTTTGCTCTTGATATTCATCAGCATAAAATAAAAATAATAGAAGAAAACTTACATAAACTAGGACTTAGTAATGTAAAACCAATTAAATTAGATGCTCGTAAACTTAAAGAGCAGGGGCAAAAATTTGATAAAATTCTTGTAGATGCTCCATGTAGTGGATATGGTGTTCTTAGAAAAAAACCTGAAGCACTATATAATAAAAATATGAATAACGTTCATGAATTATCTACACTACAGTATGAAATCCTTGATTCTGCAGCTTTCTCATTAAAAGTTGGTGGAGAACTTGTATATAGTACTTGTACTATATTTTCTGAAGAAAATACAGATAATATCATTAAATTTTTAAATAATCATAAAAATTTCTCTGTTTTAAAATTTGACCTTCCTCAAAATGTAAACGGACATTTTGATTCAATTGGAGGTTTCTTAATTGATTATACTGAAGAAATTTTAGATAATTTTTATATTATTAAACTAAGAAAGGATTTTGAATAATGTTAGACGAATTAAAAGAAGCTAATGAATATGTTGTTAGCAAAATAGAGGAAAAGGATCCTTTAATCTTAGAGATGGAAGCCTTTGCAATTGAAAATAATGTACCTATTGTTACAAAAGAAGTTGCTAAATATCTTGAATTTTTAACTTCTAGTCACAATTTTAAAAATATACTTGAAATAGGAACTGCTATTGGATACTCTGGAACTATTATGGGAAGAGTTGCAAAAAAAAATGGTGGTAAATTAACAACTATCGAAATTGATGAAATTAGATATAATCAAGCTCTTGAAAACTTTAAGAAAGGAGAGCTTTTAAATTCAGTTAATCTGATTTTAGGAGATGGTGTTGAGGAAGTTAAAAAACTTAATGAAAAGTTTGACTTTATTTTTATAGATGCTTCTAAGGGACACTATATGGAATTTTTCACTGATTCTTTTGAGAGACTCGCTGATGATGGAATGATTTTTATTGATAATATAATGTTTAGAGGTTATCTTTATAAAGAATATCCAAAAAGATTTAAAACAATTGTAAGAAGACTTGATGAGTTTATAACTTATCTTTCTAAAAATCACAATTTCGTTTTACTTCCCTTTGGAGATGGAATTGGTCTTGTTCGTAAATAATTAATTAAAAAGTAGGATTGTAATAATCCTACTTTTTTTAAACTCTTTTTCTTTTTTTAAAACTTTTGTACTCACCACTTAATATCCAATTCCAAACCAAAGCTATAATAACTCCTACTATAGTGGTTAGAATTCTTTTTCCAGCCCAAAAGTAAGGATCTCTCCCTTCCATATTAGTTGCTATACCTAAGAAAACAATACATGCTATAGTGCTTGATGCTGGCTTCTTCAAAATATAAGTACATCCAAAAATTATTATAATCATGGATAAAGCCATTATTAAACTTCCTTTAAAATCATTAGCTTCTGTTGTTATAAAGTAGATTGCAAATAATCCTACTACACCACCAAAGATAGTTCCGATTACTCTTTCTACGCCAACTTTAAAAGAATCTTTTATTGTCCCTTGTAAGCAAGATACTGCTGCTATAGCAGCATAAAATGGATTTACATTAAATAACACTTTTAATAAAAAAACACACCAGAAAACAGAAATAGATATTTTTAGACTCTTATTTAAGGTTTCATCGTATTCTTTTCCCATATTTACTTCCCTCTATGCGTATAATTTGGTAATAACATAGGAGATATACTACTTAGTTGAATATTTTCCTTCTTTAACATTTTGTGATACTTTTCAACATGATTTAATGTTAGGTTTGTAATTTCAACATCTTTAGAGATACTTCCTGCTGCTTTTCCCGCCCTTCTTCCAAAGACTATTATATCTAAAAGTGAATTCCCCATCAACCTATTTTTTCCATGAATTCCTCCTGCTGCTTCTCCTGCAACATATAGGTTTTTAATTTCTGTAGCTCCATTTTCATCTATTAGCAACCCTCCATTTTGATAATGAAGTGTTGGATAAATTAAAATCGGTTCTTTTCTCATATCTATTCCAAATTTTTGATACATTCTTAACATTGCTGGAACTCTCTTTTCTATTGTTCCAGGACCATTTAAAATTTCAATTAAAGGTGTATCTAACCAAACACCTTTAACTCCATTTGGAGCTTCAATACCTTTATTTTTTTTATTACACTCTCTTATTATTGCAGATGCTTCCACATCTCTTGTTTCTAAATGATATACAAACTGTTCTCCATCTATATTTAGTGGTGTTGCTCCTAAACTACGAACTTTTTCTGTAACTAACGCTCCAAATATTTGAGCTGGAAAAGCTACACCTGTAGGATGATACTGGATTGTATCTGCAAATGCTAATTTTGCTCCTGCTCTATATCCTAATACTAAACCATCTGCTGTTGCACCATAATGATTTGATGTTGGAAACCCTTGATAGTGTAATCTTCCTGCTCCACCTGTTGCTAATATAACTGTTTTAGCTTTTACTACATGATATTCCTCTGTTTCAATATTATATAAAACTGCTCCTGCAACTTTTCTCTCCTCATCTAAAACTAATTCAACTGCTGGTGAAAATTCTAAAACTTCAATCTCTTGATTTTGAACTTCATCTCTTAACACACGCATTATTTCTGCTCCAGAATAATCTGCTGCTGCATGCATTCTTTTTCTAGATGTTCCTCCACCATGTGTAGTTACCATAGTTCCATCTTTTTCTTTATCAAACATAACCCCCAAATTATCTAACCACTTTATCGCTAAAGGTGCATCCTTCACTAAAGCCGCTGCTAATTCTGGAACATTTGAATAGTGTCCTCCCCCCATTACATCTAAATAATGTTTCGCTGGAGAATCATCTGGTTTATCTGCCGCTTGAATTCCTCCCTCTGCCATCATTGTATTTGCATCTCCAAAACGTAATTTTGTAGCTATTAATACTTTTGCCCCTACTTTATGTGCTTCTAAGGCTGCTGCTGCGCCTGCACCACCACCACCAATAATAAGTACATCTGTTTCATAATCAATTTTGTTTAAATCTATGTCTATATTTTCTAATCTACTTTTTCCATGAAGTAATAATCCCAATTCAGTTGGCACCTTATCTCCTTTATTAGGTCCAATTTTTATTTCAACAAATCCTTCTTCTATATAATCTGGATGATTTTCTTTTAAAACATCAGTTTTCTCATCTGCAGTCATTCTTGGGAAATCCCCTTGAGCTATTCTTTGAGCACGAGTTGCTTCAACTTTCTTTATTAACTCTCTCATTTCTGGTGTATACATTAACTCTCCTCCAAATTTCTATTTTGTGATATCTCTATTATTATATAAATTTTTTAATTCTGATATATCTTTTTTCATAAGCTCCTCTAAAGCTAAATCATGCTCTCCATCTTCTATTTCCTTTACTCTATCATTCAAGTGCTTTGTTTCAGCTGAAATATATTTTCCTGTTAATCTACGTGCTAAAAGTCCAACATTATAATGAGTTATTCCAGCTGGACATCTAGTTGCACATATTCCACAAGACACACAATCAAAAGATGTATGAGCACACTTTTCTAATTCTCCTCTTTGAGCGTAACCAATATACTGCATTACATCCAAACCTTGTGAACACCCTTTTGTACAAGAATTACATCCAATACACTTATAAATTTCAGGATAATATTTCGCAATAGAATCTGCTGTAGAATCTAATTTATCTATATTATATATCCCTTTATCTCCTGGGAAAAATGGAATCTGAGTCAGATACATATTGTCTTCAACCTTACTTTGGCAAGCTAAAACAACTTTCATTTCCTTATTCCCTTTTACTCTATAAACTGTTGCACATGCACCACAAAATCCAGATCTGCATCCACAACCTCTTTTTAACTGATAACCAGCATATTCCATTGATTCCATTATTGTTAACGTATTCGGTACTGTGTATTTTTTACCCAATATATATATATCCACCATTTTTTTATCTGTCACTTTCTTATTCTCCTCCTAATAAAGATTAATATTCGTCTGGAAGCTCTGTTATTTCATCACATCTAAATACAGGTCCATCTTTACATACATATTTATCCCCTATATTACAACGTCCACATTTTCCAAATCCACACTTCATTTTTAATTCTAAAGTTGTATAAACCTGCTCTTTTTTAAATCCCAACTCTTCAAGTCCTTGAAGAACATATTTAATCATTATTGGAGGACCACAAACAAGAGCTACCTTATTAGTATTAAACTCTAATTCTTTTATATAACTTGGAACAAAACCAACATGTCCATTCCAATTTTCTGCCTCTTTATCAACTGTTAAGTATACATCTGTATTTTCCGATTTTGGCCAAACTTCAAATATATCTTTTGGATGAACTAAGTCTTCTGGTGTTCTAGCACCATAAACTATATCAACTTTTCCAAATTCATCTCTTCTATCCATAACATAATTTATAACCGATCTTAAAGGTGCCAATCCAATTCCTCCACCTATAAATAATAAGTCTTTTCCTTTTAGTAATTCCACAGGAAAATTATTTCCGTATGGTCCTCTTATTCCAATTTCGTCTCCTGCTTCTAATGTATGTAAATAATCTGTTACAACACCACATTTTTTTATACTACACTCTATATATCCCTCTTCAGTTGGAGATGACGTTATTGAAAAAATAGCTTCCCCTAGAGGTGGTACAGATATCATTGCACACTGCCCAGGTTTAAACTCAAAAGGTGCCTTTCCATTCTCTGATACTATTCTAAATGTTGTTACATCTGGTGTATCTCTTCTTACAAATTCTAATTTTGCTATTTGTGGAACCAATGGGTCCTTTTCATGACATGTACAAGCCATTATTTATTCACCGCCAATTTTTTTATTACTTTTACTATATCAATATGCACCGGGCACTTTTCTATACATCTTCCACATCCAACACAAGAATAAATTCCATCGTGATTATTTGGATAATATACTAATTTATGCATAAACCTCTGTCTTACTCTTTGCATTTGAGTTGTTCTAGGGTTTCCATGTGCCATTAAAGTAAATTCTGAATACATACACGAATCCCAACATCTAAATCTTTCACCACTATTATTTCCAGCATAATCTTTTACATCATAACAGTGACAAGTTGGACAAACATATGTACACGATCCACAAGCTAAACATCTTCTTGACAACTCTTTCCATACTTTTTCATTTTCAAAAACTTCTTTTAGCTCTCCAATCTTATTTATTTCTAAACTATTCAAAATATTTTCTTCTGATTTTTTTTTGATAATCTCTTTCCTATTTTCATGTAACTCTTTATCTACTTCTTCTATGTTTTCTAAAATATTTTTAAGCTTTTCTGTTAATATCTTACCCTCTTCAGTTACTTCATTCCAATAATAGAAGTCCCCACAATCAACTAGGGATATATCTGTAGATTTAAAAATTGATGTTGGCTCTATTCCAAAAATTTCGCAAAAACAACTACTTTCAATAGTGTTACAAGCTAAAGATATTATAATACCTCTATCTCTATGAGCCTTATAATACGTATCAACTGGTTCTCTTAAAAAAATATTATCTAATATTTCTAATGATTTAATATCGCAAGGTCTAGCACCAAAAATTACATATTTTTCTTCTGAAACCCCTTCTACTTTAAATTTTATTTTTTTATTCTCTGTCTTAAATTTTAAATATGTTTCATTTTGAGGAAATACAAAGTTTTTTAAAGGGACTGTTGTTTTTAAAGTTTCTAAATCTACTTCTCCCTCCTCTATAAAATTTTTAAACTTTAGTATCCCTCTATCTTTTTTAGGAAGAAATAAGTTATACTCTTCATTTATAATTTCCCAAAGGGCATTTAAATTTTTTTTAGATAACTTTTTCATTATTTCCCTCCCTTTTTCTCTGTGAAACTATCTTTATCCTCTATATTATAGTTTGATAACGTATCTTCTTCAGCACCATAAAGTTCATCTAAATCCTTTATTATTTTTCTATTTATCTTTCCTAAAGGAATTCCGACTGGACAAATTCTTTCACACTCACCACAGTCAGAACATCTTCCTGCTACATGATAAGCTCTTATAATTTGATAGAATCCTGTTTCACTTTCATTATTAGCTTTTCCTAGAACATCTTCATTTTTATTCTCAAAAACACAAGTTTCACAATTACAAGCAGGACAAATATTTCTACAGGCATTACATCTAATACATTTAGACATCTCTCCCATCCAATACTCATATCTTTCATCATAACTCATCTCTTCTATCTCTTTGACATCAGAATATTTATCTATCGTTTCATCTAAACATTCTTCACATTTTCTAAATATCTCATTCGTCATAAAATTCTTCATTCCATTACAAGATATTTTATAAGTAACAATATTTTCTTTAACTATTCTATTATCCATTACAATTTGCTCAAAACCTTTTTCATCACATTTTTTTAAGAAAACCCCTACTTTTCTTCCGTTATTTGCTTCATCTATTAAATATTTAGATAAATTATTTACACAGTAATCATCAATTATAAGTGTTTCAAACTCTTCTAAATTCTCTACGAAAGTTGGAATCGATTCAATAGAATTATCCTCTTTTTTCCAACCTATTATCACATCTATTTTTTTTGCTATTAAATCCTCTTTTGCTTCTAATAATATCTCTATCTTTCCCATCTCATATCCCTCAACTTTCTGTTTGGTCCTAATTTATGAACTTTTTCTAAAATATCATTCATAACTGTAGAAAATTTATTTGCTTCTGCTGCTGATATCCAATCAACTTTAAATCTATCTTTCTCTACTCCCATAAATTGAAGAAGATTAGTAAAAACCGAGAAACGTCTTCTTGTATAATAATTTCCTGTTGAATAATGACAATCCCCTGGATGACATCCTGCCATTACAACTCCATCTGCTCCTTTTTGAAAAGCACGAAGAACAAAATTTGGATTAACTCTACATGAACATGGTACACGGATTATTTTTACATTAGCTGGATAATTTAATCTACTCGTTCCTGCTAAATCTGCACCTGCATAGCTACACCAGTTGCAACAAAAAGCAACTATTAAAGGTTTGAACTCTTCTGTTTTATTTATTTCTAAAGACATATTGCGTCTACCTCCGCCATTATCTGTTTATTTGTAAATCCTTTTAAATCTATTGCACCTGGACGACAAGAAACAGTACATCCTCCACACCCTTGGCATAGAGCTTCATTCACTTCAGCCACTTCTTTTCTTACAACTTTCCCATGATCATATATATCCATCATTTTAACTTTTATAGCATCATATGGACACATCTTCGAACAAGCTTTACATCCACTACAAATATTTTTATTTACATTAGACACACAGGCATTATTTGTTAACTCTTTTTTGCTTAATAAAATTATTGCTTTTGCTGCTGCCGCACTAGCTTGTGCTACTGTTTCAGGTATATCTTTTGGTCCTTGACATGCTCCTGCTAAATATATTCCAGCTGAGGCTGTTTCTACAGGTTTTAACTTTGGGTGAGCTTCCGTAAAGAAGTTATTTAAATCCCCACTTATATTTAATTTTCTTTTTAATGCTACTGCGTCTGGCTTAGCTGATGTTGCTGAGGCTAATACTACCATATCTGCATCTATTTCTAATGGTACTCCTGATAACGTATCTACAGCTTGAACCATTAGTTTAGATCCTTCTGGCATAACTTTTCCAACCATTCCTTTTATATAGTGAACCCCGTATTCTTCTACAGCTCTTCTTTGGAATTCATCAAAATTCTTACCAGGAGTACGTACATCTATATAAAATACATAAACTTCTGTATCTGGATATTTATCTTTTATTAACATAGCATGCTTGGCTGTATACATACAACATATCTTCGAGCAATATGATTTTCCTCTTTCACTTTTATCTCTTGAGCCAACGCACTGAACAAAAACAACTTTTTTTGGTCTTTCTCCATTTGAAGGCTTTACAAATTTTCCTTTTGTAGGTCCTGCTGCATTTGTTAATCTTTCAAATTCAAGACCTGTTATAACATCTGGATGATCATAATGATATTCTCCAAATTCATCTAATTTTATTAAGTCAAATCCAGTTGCTAAAACTATAGCTCCATATTTTTGATTAATAATCTCCTCTTCTTGATCAAATTTTATAGCCTTAGTTCCACAAACTATAGAGCATACTCCACACTTTCCAGTTTTGAACTTTAAACATTGTTCCTTATCTATAACTGGAACTTTTGGTACAGACTGAGCAAATGGAGTATAAATTGCTGTTCTTGTGGCTAATCCCTCTTCAAATTCACTTTTTCCTTTTTTAGATGGACATTTCTCTATACAAACTCCACATCCAGTGCATTTATCCATATCTACATATCTTGGTTTTTTCTTTATAGCTACATTAAAGTTACCTACAAACCCACTTACATTTTCTACTTCACTATATGTATATAGTGTTATATTTGGATGTGCTGCTGCATCAACCATTTTTGGCGTTAATATACATGCCGAACAATCTAATGTAGGGAATGTTTTATCTATTTGAGCCATTTTTCCTCCAATTGTAGGAGCTTGCTCAACTATATCAACTAAGTATCCTGCGTCAGCAATATCCAAAGCTGTCTGAATCCCTGCTATTCCTCCACCTATTACTAAAGCTCTTTTTTCAACTGCAGTAGTTCCTGCTATTAATTCTTCATTTAAAGTTGCTTTAGCTATGGCTGCCTTTGTTAAGGATATGGCTTTTTCAGTTCCTACTTCCTTATCTTTGTGAACCCAAGAACAGTGTTCTCTTATATTTGCTATCTCTACTAAATATGGATTCAATCCAGCTGATTCTGCTGCTTTTCTAAATGTTGCTTCATGCATTCTAGGTGAACAAGAAGCAACGACTATTCTATCTAATCCTTTTTCTTTTATAGCATCTTTTAAATAGTTTTGACCTACCTCTGA
Source organism: Cetobacterium somerae ATCC BAA-474 (assembly GCF_000479045.1). Taxonomy (NCBI): domain Bacteria; kingdom Fusobacteriati; phylum Fusobacteriota; class Fusobacteriia; order Fusobacteriales; family Fusobacteriaceae; genus Cetobacterium; species Cetobacterium somerae. The sequence goes on along the minus strand of NZ_KI518071.1, from coordinate 10,134 downwards.
GCACATATATTGGTAATCTACTGAATGTACTACCCCTGGCATATCTTTCACTGCATCTCTTACTTTTTCTACATCGACAGTACCAGCAATATTACTTCCACACCAACAAACAAATACCCCTACTTTACGCACTGATTTTCCTCCCTTAACAAAAAAAATTATTTACTATATTTACGAAAACCACTTACAACTGCTTGTTGTGGCATATCTCTATCTCTCATTAATTTTGAAACAACTTCAGGAGTCAATCTATCCTCTCCTTGTTTTCTAACAACTGTTTGTCTTACTGCTTCCATTAATTTTGAAACACTTACATCTCTTGGGCATCGCGATTCACAAGTAAAACAAGCTGCACAATTCCAAATAGACTTTGATTCTCTTAATTTTTTTACATCTCCAATTTGCAAAAATCTTATAACTTGATGAGGTAAAATATCCATTCCAGCATTTGCAGGACAACCTGCTGAACACTTTCCACATTGCATACAATCATCTATTTTTTCTTTACTCAGTTCAATTATTTTTTGAACCTCTGAATTTTTTTTAGGATTTTTTTTCTCCCTAATCATTATTCCTCCTCTGTTTTAAGATTTAAAGCTTCTGCTAACAATTCTGTAAAATATGTGACTTTAATTTTAGAATCTTTTTTTTCTAAATTATATTTACAAAGAGGACATGCAGTTATTATTTCCTCTATTTCGCTTAATTCAGCTGATTTAATAATCTTATCACTCATATTTTCAGCTAATTTTTTATTATTTACAGCTAAATACCCTCCACAACATTCAGTTCTATATGGATATTTTATGGCTTTTCCTCCTAGCGCTTCTATAAAATCCTCTATTATAGTTGGATTTTCTGGATTATCAAACGTCATCTCCTTTTGGGGTCTTAACAAAAGACATCCATAATATGCCCCTATTCTTCTTCCATTTAATGAATTTTCAACCTTTTCCTTTAAAATATCAAAAGTTACATCATTTTTTAACATTTCTAAATAATGAACTACCTCAGTTTCTCCCTTATACTCATTTTCAACTTCTAAATATAAATTAGCCTTCTTTCTTACGTTTTCTTTTGTTTTAATATCGTTATTAACTCTTTTAATAACATTGTGACAAGCTGAACAAAGAGTCAAAAGTTTCTCTTCTTTATCTCTTGCTGATATTAAACTTCTAACAGATGAAAGTTTTTGTGCTACTTCCCCATCACTTTGAGGATATACTCCCCCACAGCATTGCCAATTTTCAATCTCTTCTAATGAAATATTTAGCTTTTTTGCTGCTTCTAAAGCATAACTCTCCAATTTAGTTGCTTTAGTTTTTAAAGTACATCCTGGATAGTAACTATACTTCATTTTATCCCTCCATTTTAAAAGTATTTTTTCAAAAATTTTTGTTCTGAAAATAAGTACTATAATTCGTTTAAAGAACAGTTTTTAATTAAAATTATAGTATTACACTAGTATTCAAGTCAACTGTTTTTTTTTATTTTTTAGCTTTTTATAAAAACTTAACCAAAAGTTGATTAATTAGCGGTAAATAATTACCATTTATAATATATATTTTTCATTTATTGACACCTCTAATTAAAGTATGTATAATTAGTGAAAAATGTTCTTAAATTATTTTAACAACACTATTTTTATACACTTTTGTTAAAAAAATTTAGACTTTCAAATATCGAAGGAGGAAACTACTCAATGATTTTTTTCATCACACTTTTTATTATTTTTTTTGTCGGTTACTTTATTGTAAAAAAGTTTTATCCACAAGGAGTTTTATTTGTAGCTGGTTTTTTATTACTTTGTACTGCTATTCTTTTAAAAGATACTCCTATTCTTAATGAGAAAGCTTCAATAGGATCTAATTTTTTAGATATTTTTCAATATTTAAAAGATACTTTTTCTAAAACTACTGCTGGTCTTGGTTTAACTATTATGGTTGTTGGAGGATTTGCTAAATATATGGATCATATTGGAGCCAGTAAAGCACTAGTTAAAATCACAACTAAACCTATGAAAAAATTAAATTCACCATATTTAGTTCTAGCCCTTACTTATATTCTTGGACAAATTTTAAATATTTTTATTCCGAGTGCTTCTGGTTTAGGAGTTTTATTAATGGTTACTGTTTATCCTATTCTTGTTTCTCTTGGTGCTAGTCCACTTTCTGCAACAGCTGTTATTGGAACTACTGCTTGCTTAGATTTGGGGCCTGCATCTGGAAATTCTGTTCTGGCTGCTAAAACAGCAAATTTAGATGCTGCTCTTTATTTTGTTAAATACCAACTTCCTGTTGCTATTTTTGTTATAATTGCAATTGCAATAACGCATTATTTCGTACAAAAAATTGGAGATAAAAATTCAACTTATGATGATTTTGGAGTAAAAACTAAAAGCTCTATAGATGAAGAGGATAGTAATGTTCCTAATTTCTATGCTATTTTTCCCATAATCCCACTTGTTGTTATTTTAGCATTTAGCTCTCTTTTCAAAAGTTCAATAAAAATGAATGTTGAAGTTGCTATGCTCTTAAGCGTTACCGTTAGTATGGTTATTGAAGGAATCAGAAAAAAAACCTTTAAAAATACTATTAGTGAATTAAAAATAATTTTCAACTCTATGGGTTCACAATTTGCTGCAGTTATAACTCTAATAGTTGCTGGTCAATTTTTTGCTTATGGTTTAACTAAAGTTGGAGTTATTAATAGTATTATTGATTGGACTAAAAATGCTGGCTTAGGTGTTCAACCTATGATTTTAGTTATGACGGCGGTTATTTCAGCTTCGTCTGTTATTATGGGTTCTGGAAATGCTCCATTCTTTGCCTTTGCTGCTTTAGCACCAACTGTTGCAGCATCTGTTAATATTGACCCTGTTGTTATTGCCATGCCTATGCAACTTGCGTCTGGTATTGCAAGAAGTGTTTCACCTATTACTGCGGTTATTGTTGCTGTTTGTGGTATTTCAGGTGTTTCTCCATTTTTAGTTGTTAGAAGAACTTTTCTTCCTATGTTAGTTGGACTTGTTGTACTTCTCATCTCTAACATGGTTTTATTTGGTTAATATAAAATTTAAGGAGGATTTTTATGGATTTAAATACTTATTTAAAAAATTTAGAAATACTTGTTAATGTAGACTGTGGAAGCAATACTCCAGAGGGTTTACAATTTGTAACTAATTTTTTTCAAAAACTTTATAAAGATTGGATTGTTGAATATCATGAACTTAATGGAATAAATCCTGTTCTTGTTATTAAAAATAGAGATGTTGATAATTTTGATTTTCTTTTTATAGGTCACAATGACACTGTATTTCCTGAAGGAACTGCAGCTCAAAGACCATTTAAAATAGAGGGTGATATCGCAACTGGGCCTGGAGTTTATGATATGAAATCAGGACTTTTATCTATGTATGAGGTTGCAAAAGAATTTAAAGATAGCTCTTTAAATATATGTATAATAATAAATACAGATGAGGAAATTAGCTCTTTAATATCTAGAGAATTAATTACAGAAATGGGAAAAAAAACAAAATATGCTCTAGTTTTTGAACCCGCTAGAAAAAATGGAAATATGGTTTCAGAAAGAAAAGGGCTAATTAAGTATGAAATTACTTTTAATGGAAAAGCTGCTCATGCTGGAATAGCTCCTCAAAATGGTATAAATGCTATTGTTGAAGCATCTCATTGGGTTTTAGAGATTTCAAAATTACAAAATTTAGAATTAGGGAACTCTATTAACGTTGGAATTATTAATGGTGGATTTGGAGTAAATACAATACCTGATAAAGCTATTATAAAATTTGAAGGGCGATCACATGATATAAATCATTTTGAAAATATAGAAAAAACCTTAAATAGATTAAAAGAAAATCCATATGTTGAAGGTATTAATGTTGAAATAAAAGAGATTGGTTATCGACCTCCTTTAGTTCTTAATCCTTTATCAAAGGAACTTTTAGATAAATTTGAAATAGTTAAAAAACAATTAAAAATTGATTCTAATTGGGAAAAAACTGGTGGTGGATCTGATGCTAATTTTTTAGGAATTCTCGGAGTTGGAGTTCTTGACGGAGTAGGACCTGTTGGTGGAAACTCTCATGAAGCTTCTGAATATTTAGTTATCTCATCTATTGAAAAACGTATTGAGATGGTAAAAGAAGTTTTAAAGATGTTTTTATAAATATTTTCATGGAAAAAAATACTAAAATAATGTATAATTATGAAAAAGAATATATTGGAGGTATTTTTAATGAAAATTAAAGCCTTTCCTTTGGGAAGCTATATGACGAACTGCTATTTGGTTTGGAATGACAACAACGAAGCTTCTCTTTTTGATTGTAGTGATTCTAGATTAGAAAATATTGTATCTTTTATAAAAGATCACAATTTAACTCTAAAAAATGTTATTCTTACTCATGGTCATGGTGATCATATTGGCGGAATAAATGAAATAAAACATCTTTTTCCTAATGTTCACATTTATATTGGAAAAGAGGAAGAGAAATTTTTAACTGATGCATCCTTAAACTTATCTTATGCTATTCAAGGATATGACTTTGCATATACAGGTGATTTTACTCCTATAAAAGAGGGAGATTCTATTTTTGGTTTTGAAGTTATTGATACTCCTGGTCATACAATTGGTTCTAAATGTTTTTATAACAAAGAGTCTAATTTTATGATTTCTGGGGATACACTATTCAGAAGAAGTTATGGTAGATATGATTTACCTACTGGTAACTTATCACAATTACAAAGAAGTTTAAAAAAGATTTGTGAAACTTATCCAGAAGATACTATAGTGTATAGCGCCCATACTGAACCTACTATTTTAGGCGAGGAAAAAAGAGTATTAAAATCCCAAGGAATGTTTTAGGAGGAATTAATATGGAAAACAAAGTTTATGATGTTGTTATTATCGGTGCTGGACCAGCTGGTCTAACTGCAGCACTTTATGCTGGAAGATCTAATCTTTCAGTTTTAGTTATTGAGAAGCCAAATACTGGAAGTCTTCTTATGGCCCATAAAATAGAAAACTATCCTGGTATTTTAGGATCACCTACTGGAAAAGATATCTATACTCTAATGAAAGAGCAAACACTTAAATACAATGTTGAATTTGTTAATGCTACATTTTTAGCATTTGATTTATTTGGAGAGCATAAAATTGTAAAAACAGATATTGAAAATTTCCTAGGAAAAACTGTTATAATTGCAAGTGGATGGGCAAAAAATGGATCTAAAAAACTTCCTGGAGAAGAAAAGTATCTAGGAAAAGGAGTTTCTTACTGTGCAACTTGTGATGGCGCTTTTACAAGAAATATGACTGTTTCTCTTTTTGGAAAAGGTAAAGAAATTGCTGAAGAAGCTCTATTTTTAACAAAGTATTCAAAAGAGATTCATATGTTTATAACTGATAACTGTGATGATAGTTGCGATAAAGCTCTTATGGAAACATTAAAAGCCAACGAAAAAGTTAAAATGTATTATTCAAGTGAACTAGTTGAAATTAAGGGAGATGAATTTGTTGAAGAGGTTATTGTTAAAATCAATGGTACTCATGAAACTTATCCTACTCAGTTTGCTTTCTTATACTTAGGAACAAAATCACTTAAAGAACTTTATGGTGAAGTGGCATCTCTAGATGAGCAAGGTTATATTATTACTAATGAAGCTATGCATACATCTATTGAAGGAATATATGCTGCTGGAGACGTTAGATCTAAACACATTAGACAAGTTACTACAGCTACATCAGATGGTACAATTGCTGCCTTAGAAGCGATTAAACATGTTTTAAAGAAACATAATTTAAAAGCACAATATAGTTAAAAAAAGTCAGAGTAAAACTCTGACTTTTCTATTTATTATAATTTAAATAGCATATCTTCGTAAGTTGGTACAGGCCAAACTTTCTTTTCAACTTGATGCTCTAGTAAATCAATAATATCTCTTAGACATTTAAGCAAAGGAATTATTTCTTTATTTAAATAAACTACTTTTTCATATAAATCTTCAATTTCATTAGCTACTACAAGTTGTGACTCTAATTGAGCTAAATAATCTTTCAAACGATTTTTTCCAGCTAATAGTTTTACTAAATGAGCTTTATCAGCCACTAAGAACTCATCATCTCCTAAAACTTCTCTTAATGACAAGATACTATTTGATATCTTAGCTGCATACTCCATTAAAGCTGGATATATCTCATTTCTAGCTATTCTAACCATTGAGCTTCCTTCGATATTAACTTGTTTAATATAACGCTCACAATAAACCATATATCTTGCCTCTAGCTCTTCTGGTGATAATACCTTGGCATTTTTAAATAACTCTACTATATTTTCTTGTTTATATATTCTCAATCCTTCTAGTGTATTTTTTAAATTTTTTAACCCTCTTTTTTCTGCTTCAATTTTCCAACTCTCATCATAACCATTTCCATTGAATATAATTCTTTTATGCTTTTCGTATCTATCTTTTATAAGTTCGATTATATCCTTTTTTAAATTCTTAGAATCTCTTCCTTCTAAATAATCGGCATACTCTTTTATTATAGTTCCAATAATTGTATTTATTATAAATGTTGGTGTCGATGCCGATGCACTTGAACCTGGCATTCTAAACTCAAATTTATTTCCTGTAAATGCAAAAGGTGATGTTCTATTTCTATCTGATATATCTTTTGGTATTTTTGTAAAGTTTTTTACACCAAACTCCATATTTTCTTGTGCTTCGTTTACAGGAACTATTTTTCCTATATTTTTTAATATTTCTTCTAACTCTTCCCCTATGAAAACCGAAATTATTGCAGGAGGTGCTTCGTGTCCACCTAATCTATGGTCATTTCCAGGAGTCGCACAAGAAGCTCTCAAGACATCTTCATATCTATCAATTCCCTCTAAAACTGCTGTTAAAAATACTAAAAACTGAAGATTATTTTTTGATAAAGAAGATGGATCTAATAAGTTTTCTCCCAAATTTGTTGATAATGACCAGTTGCAATGTTTTCCAGAACCATTAACTCCTTTAAATGGTTTCTCATGTAATAATGCACTTAATTTATGTCTATCTGCAACCTTTTTTATTATATCCATAGTCAATTGATTCTGATCAACAGCTACATTTGCTGTTGTAAACATCAATGCAATCTCAAACTGATTAGGAGCTACTTCATTATGTTTTGTTTTTGCCATTATCCCTATTTTCCATAATTCCGTATCTATCTCATTCATCACTTTTTCAACTTTTTCTTTTATACTTCCGTAGTAATGATCATTTAACTCTTGACCTTTTGGTGGTAAAGATCCAAATATTGTTCTACCTGAAAGCATTAAATCTTGACGTTTTTCCCAAAATTTCTTCTCTATTAAAAAATACTCTTGCTCTAATCCTAGAGTGTTTGTTATTGACGTTACATTTGATTTAGGGTCTAGTATCTTTTTTAATCTTAGTGCTTGCTCTGATATAAAGTCTATTGATCTTAATAAAGGTACTTTTTTATCTAATGCCATCTGGTTATATCCAATAAAAGCTGTTGGAATATATAATGATTTAGATAATCCCTCTCCTCTTAAAAACATTGGTGATTTACAATCCCACGCTGTGTATCCTCTTGCTTCAAAAGTTGATCTAACTCCTCCATTTGGAAATGATGATGTATCAGCTTCACCCTTTATAAGCTCCTTCCCAGAGAATTGCGAAACACAAGTACCATCAGACGACATAGAAATAAACGAATCATGCTTTTCAGCAGTCAATTCTGTCAATGGTTGAAACCAATGTGTAAAATGTGTAGCTCCATTTTCAGTAGCCCAATTTTTAACTGCATTTGCTATTGAGTCAGCAAGTTCTATAGATAACTCTTTCTCTCCATTTTGAACTTTTTTAAACTCTTTAAAATACGATTCTGGTATTCTGCTTTTTAATTTATCCTCTGTAAAGCAAAATTGTCCAAAAATTTCCAGCATGTTGTTCATAAATCCTCCCTTTTTTGTTCTACATTGTCGAACGTCATTCTTCAATAAAAAATTGTTATATTAACAATATACCATTTTTATTTTTTTGTCAATAGGAAAATAAAAAAGAGGAGTTTTCACTCCTCTCGTGCTCCTAATTCGAACGATATTTTTTTACTCATAGCAACCATCTTTGGTGCCAATTTAGGTAAAATATTCATTAATTTTTCTCTTGTTGCCATTATTGATGCTGTTCCAACAAAAACATTATTAACTTTAAAAATTGGAACCGATATACAATAAATTCCTAATTCAACCTCTGATCGCTCTAAAGAATATCCATCTTCTCTAATTTTATAAATCTCTTCTATCAATGTTTCTCTATCTATTATTGTACTATTTGTATATTTATATAATAGATTTTTACTAAATATTTTATCTATATTTACATCTTTAGAATATGCTAATGCTAACTTTCCAGAAGCTGATGCATTTAAAGGAATTTTAGTTATCGATGTACTAATTGTATAATACATCGAGTCAGATTGTACTCTATCAATTAATTTTAAATGCTCTCTCTTAAATAAAAATAAATTCACGGTCACTGAAAACTCTTCTGATATCTTTACTAAATATTTATGCCCAATATTCTTTATTAAAACATCCTCATTTACAATAAAGCTTTTTTCTATAAAGGCTGGTCCTAATGAATAGTTGCTATTTTTTTCATTTTGCTCTAAATACGAGTTTTTTAAAAGTGTTGATACAATTCCATGTGCAGTACTTTTACTTAAACCAACTTTTTCACTAATCTCTTTTAATGAAAGTTCATGCACATTTTCATTAAAACAGTTCATTATATCTATTGCTCTTTGGATAGATTGTATAGTTTTCCCTTCCATAAAATCCCCTTTTATTTTAATCTAAAGAATCCTTCTTCAGTTTTTTCAATTTTTCCCTCTTTTAAAAGTTTTCCTATAGCTCTTTTAAAAGCTTTTTTACTTATTCCAAAATACTCTTTTATAGCTTCTGGTGAACTATCGTCATTAAATCTAAAGTGCGTTTTTAATATCTTCATTTTTCCTAAAATACTTTCTGCATCTTTATCCATCTGAACAAAAGCTAACTCTCTCATTGCTAAGTCTAACTTTCCATCCTCTCTAACTCTGATAACTCTAGCTTGAATCTCTTCACCTACATAGAACTTTTTAAAACACTCACTATTTGGAATTAATCCAAAATATCTATTGTCCACTGCTACGAAAACACCAATTTCAGGATTAATTCTATATACTGTACCTTCTACAAAATCATTTTTTTGATAATCTTTATTTGGCATTAAAAAACTATATATTTTCATTGTCGCAGATAGTCTTCCTTTACTATCCTCATATATTCCAACTAAAACCTCATCTCCTGGTTTAACTTCTCCTACCATTTGGGCATGTGGTAATAGTAATTCTTTTTTTAGTCCCCAATCTAAGAATGCTCCCAATTTTTCATTTGTATCTGTTACATACAGCTTTCCTATTGTTCCAACTGTTAAAGCTGTTTTTCTTAAAGTTGCTGTTAATCTATCTTCCGAGTCTCTATATATCATTACATCTAGCTCATCACCAATATCTAAAACTTTACCCTCTAACTCATTGTTAGGCAGAAGAATATTATCTTTTGAGTCTCCTGTTCCTGCATCTAAATGTGCTCCTTTGCTGCTGAAGTTATTAATCTTCATTGTTTGTCTTTTTCCTACTTTTACCATTTTACCTTTCTCCTTACTATTTTACTCCAAATAGTTTCCAAATAAATTAAATTTCTCTTCCATTTTATGAGGATAGTTTTTATAATAATACTCAAAAAGTTTTATTACAGGTTTAAAATCCTCATAACTTTCTAATATTCTTAAATACTCTTTTTCTATACTAATTAAAGAGTAATAATCACTTTTTTCAAACATTTTAAATAATCTATTAATTATATCTATTACTTCTTTAAGAGGAACTTCTATTCCTTTTCCAATTATAAGTGCCTCTATATAAAAAGTTCTACTTTCATTTTTTTTCTCAAAGTACTCTGATAATTTCCCTAGGTTATATAATAGTTTAAATTTCTCTTCATTATTTTTAATAATTTTCTTTTCATAAATCTTATTTAATTTTAAATAAATATTTTTT